>NZ_JBLKKY010000008.1:0-101075 GCF_059438195.1 Paraconexibacter sp. | reverse complement strand
GCCTGCCCATCGCCACTCCTCACGTCGAGTGTTGCGACGACCAGTTGAATCCACCGTGTGTATGTCCTTCACCGACCGAGTTCGCGGCTTGACCAGCCGCCGAATCACCGACCTTCACCCGCCCGAGCAGACCCCGCCGCCGAACGCCCGCGGCGGGTGGGGACCGGCCGTCGATCCGCCGGGGACGCTCCCTGAAGACGCCCACGTCGCAGAGGGTCGCGCGCGCCGCGAGGGCATCGCAGCCCTCGCGACCCTGGCGTCGCGGCAGCGCGAGAACGCCCGCGCCGATCTGGACACCCGCCTCGCGGGCGTCGAGCGCGGGACCGACTTCTCTGGCGGGCGGTCGTGATGGCATGGCGGACGCCGCATCCGCTCGTCATCGACCCCGACGAGGGTCGGCCGACCCTCCTGGGGAGCCGGTGGCAGCGTAAGGAGCCGCTGGGCGACGCTTGGGACCGCGTCGAGGTCGTGGGCGTCCATGACAACGGCGCGGATCACGGGGGCTTTGAGTTGTGTCTGCGCACCGTCGAGTTCACGGGCGAGCCCGTCGTCACCGCGTCGCCGGAATCGTTCGGGGCGGCGTATCGGCGGGAGGGCACGGACGACAACCCGGCCGAGCGGCTGAGCGCGCGGCTTCGCGAACTTGAGGCGCGGGCATGATCGGCGCACGCATCATCGAGCGCGAGACGGGCGAGGAGTACACCGTTGTCGGGCAGGATGGCGGCTGCTGGGTCGTCGTC
This sequence comes from Paraconexibacter sp., assembly GCF_059438195.1. Classification (NCBI taxonomy): domain Bacteria; kingdom Bacillati; phylum Actinomycetota; class Thermoleophilia; order Solirubrobacterales; family Paraconexibacteraceae; genus Paraconexibacter; species Paraconexibacter sp. The sequence goes on along the minus strand of NZ_JBLKKY010000008.1, from coordinate 100,335 downwards.
CGTGTGGAGTTCGGCAGCCCGCAGTCCGTGGCGTCCCTCGCGTCCCGATTCGACGTGGACGAGCCGGACGCCCCGACGCAGCCCGACCCTGCGGACGGGTGGCGGGCGCTTGAAGCGTCGAACCGGGCGGCCGCGACCGCCCTCGCGAGGGGCGCGACCGACGACCGCCCGAGCCCGGAGGACGAGTTTGTGCGGGTCAGCGCCGCCGACGCCAAGCGGCTGGGGCACCGGTGAACCGCGCCGCCGACCTCGCCCGTGACGTGGCGTCTGACCCGGCGACCCTCGCCGCCTGGGACTGCGGGCTTCTTGAGCTTCCGGCGGAGGTCGCGCGCGAACTTGCGGCGTTGCTGGCGCGGCAGCGTCGCGGGGGCGAGTGGCACGACTCCGACGACGTGACGGTGCTGCGGGGCGATGACGATGCTCGATGACCTCCAGCGGCGTCTGGAGGCCGCTCAGCCGCCCGCGCAGCCGCGCAGGGCAGCCGCCGGGTCGGAGGCCCATCGCCTGCGCGTCGCGGTCGCCCGGACGAAGCAGGAGCGCGACCGGCAGCTTGCCGACGATCCGTCGCCCCTGCGACGCAAGCGGCTCGAGATGAACGCCTCGCAGCGGACGCTGGGGATGCTCGCCGGCGTCTCGCGCGACGCCATCAGCCGTGCTGAGCGGGGGGACGAGCGCGTGAGTCTCGCGACGTGGCGCAGGCTCGCCGCCGTTCTATCCTGCCGCATCGAGGACATCCGCTCGTGAGCCACCATCGCATCAACGTCCGGGTGCCGCTCACGACCGCATCCGGGCGCGTCCTGCGCGTTCACGAGCAGGCCGTCGACATCGACGCGCCGCGCCGCCTCTGGCGCGGGTACGACGAGGTAGAGGCCACCATCGGCCTCACGCTGAACGTCGGTGGGCGCGCATACCCGGTCGACGTGACCGTGCCGCTGGGCGGCAGCCTCGCCCCCGAGGTCAACTACACCGCGCGTCCGGTCGTCGTGAAGCCGGACGCCATCGAGGAGCACACCGTCAGCCGCGACGGCCGGGGCGACATCACCGGCACGACGCGGGCCGTGTACCGAACATGAGGCGCTGCGGTTGGGGCGATGGGTGCAGTCGCCTGCTTCCCCGACCAGGACTGTGCGACGAGCACCGCGCCGTCATCCGCGCCATCGCAGACCGCCATGCGCCGGCACGCCCTGCGCGCATCGGCGGGGCACCGTCGCGGAGCGCAAGGCCACCCCGACGACACATCGACCCCGCCGACGTGTTCGACGCTGGCGACCGCAAGACCGTCCCGGCTGCCGAGAGGGCGGAGCACCTGGCCCGCTGGCTCCACCGCGTCGGAACCACCGTCCGCCGCGCTGACAGCGCACGGGTCGTCGGACTCGATCCCGAGTCGTCGTCCATGCGTGGCGTCCTAGCCGCCGGGGAGAAGCAAGGATGGATCGAGAGGGACGCTGGGGGCGCGATCCTTCCAGGCGCGGCGAAGCCGCCTGAGTAGCCCTAGAACCTCGTCACAGCCGTCTGCGCGCGCTGTGGAGGGGCCATCGAGGGTTGTTGCCGGCAACAACCCTTGTCATCACTGGGATGACACGCTACCGTCATCACCGTGATGACGCCGTGCCGATGAACTTTACCGCGAAAGCCCCCGCGCCGACCGCGCTGGACCCGTACCTTGATGCCCTGCGCGGCCATGGCCGCGAGGCGGATCCGCTGTCCATGCTCGACATGCTCCGGCTGTTCCGCGGCGCGGTCGAGCAGTACGAGGCCGCGTGCGTGCGCGCGGCCCGGGAGGCTGGCGCGTCGTGGGCAGAGGTCGGCGCGGCCGTCGGCATGGCGCGGCAGAACGCCCAGCGGAAGTACGCCGACCCAGACGCGAGGTCGCAGCCGTGAGCGGCGCGCTTCGTGTCGTTATCTACGCCGCGAAGTCCACGACCGACCGCATGGGGTCGATCCCGGACCAGATCAAGGCATGCGAGGAGTTCGCGTCGGCCCAGGGCTGGACTGTGGACGGCCGCCCGGAGTCCGACGAGGCTGCCTCCGCCTACAGCGGCAACCGTGGTCCGGGGCTTCAGGCCGCGATGGACCGCGCAGCGGACCTCGCCAAGCGGCACGGCCGCGCGGGCCTCATCGCTTGGCACTCCAACCGGATCGCACGCGGCGGCGCGGACTCGCCGGACGCCTCGCGGCACTTGGTCGAGTACCTGTTCTGGGCCAACCGGGCGAACGTCGAGCTTCACTCCGTACAGGACGACTCGACGTTCTCGAACCCGATCCTTGCGGCCGTCATGGGCCAGATGGCCTACGAGGAGTCCAAGATCAAGGCCGCCAACGTCCGCAGGGGCATGAGCCGCCGCCGCGCTAAGCGCATGCATACGGGCGGTGCGATCTTCGGCTACGACCGCGACCCTGAGCGAGGCTTGAAGCCGAATCCTGGACAGGCCGCCACGGTGGAGCGCATCTTCCGCCTCATCGCGTCCGGGAAGTCGCAGGCCGAGACTGCCCGCATCCTCAACCGCGAGGGCTTCAAGCCGCTGCGTGGGAAGGAGTGGTTGCAGGGGTCGCTCTCCGCGATCCTGCGCCGCCGCACGTACCTCGGAGAGATCAAGGACGACAACGGCGAGTGGGTGCCCGCCGCCCACGAGGCCATCGTCTCGGCCGACCTCTGGGAGACGGCCGACCGCGCGCGCGAGGCCGCCGCCGCGACGAAGGGTCACAACGGAGGGCCGCGCCCGAAGGCCGGACACCTCCTCCCTGGCCGGATGCTCCGTCACGCCGTGTGCGGCCATGCGATGACGCCCGTGTCGCTCGACCCGAAGAAGGACGGCACGATCTCCGGGCGCTACGAGTGTTCCGGGCGCAAGGCGGGCTTGTGCGAGGGCTTCCGCGTGGACATGGCAGACGTGGACAACGCGATCACGTCCTACCTCGCAGACGTTGGGATCGACGTAGACGAGTCGCTGCGTCTTGTCCAGAAGGCCGGCGCGAGCCGCCGCGAGGCGGCAGAGGTCGAGTTGGAGTCCGCGCGGCGCGAGGCAGGAAAAGCGGACGCCGCGTTCCAGCGCGTTCGCCATGACTACATGGACGGCAAGATCACGGCCGACGACTGGCAGGAGTTCCGCGCTGACTTGGAGACGGAGCGCAAGGCCGCTTGTGCGCGCGTTGAGCGGTTGGAGGCGCAGGCCGCTGAGGGCGACTCCGCAGAGGTCATCGTCCCGGCCGTCGCGAACGCCCTCACCCTCATCCGCTCCGCCATGTCGGCGGGCGAGACGGACGCGGTGCGCGCGGCGGTCGAGTCCCTGTTCTCGGAGTTCATGGTAGGCGAGGTGTCGGACCTGCCCGAGGAGGCCATCGTGGGCGACCCAGCGGCCCGCGCGGCCCTTCAACGGCGCGGGGAGGAACTAGAGGCCGCGACGGGGCGAAGCCTCGCGGACGCAGAGCGCCAGTTCTGGACCGAGGAGGCCGCGATGGAGGAGGCGTTGGGCTTCCGCGAGCTCCCGCCGACCGACGACCCGCTGACTGAGGGACTGTGGCCCTCGGATCGCGTCGTTGTCCTCCCCACGCCCCGCGAGGACGCGCTACAGGCCATCGTCAAGGACGGCCAGCCCGTCTACCTCGTCGGTGAGGACGGCCGCTCGGTGTTCAAGCGGCTGCCGCTCCCGGTGACCTACAACGACGGCTTGCACACGTAGTCGTCGGCACCGCGGTCGAGCCCGCGGACGCGGTCGACCTCCGCGCCGCGCCCCGAGACGACGATGACGGGGACGGCCGGATCGAGGAGCGACGCGCCGCCCTCGGCGCCGCGGATGCGATCGAGGACGCGTAGGCCCGTCGCATCGGGGAGCCCGACGTCGAGGACGACGACGTCGGGGGCGTGCTGGGCCGCGAGCCGGAGGGCGTCGCGGGCGCTCGCGGCGACGAGCGGCTCGTAGCCGTCCGAGGCGAGGTTGTCGGCGAGGAAGGTCCTCGTCGCGTCGTCGTCCTCGACGACGAGGACGGTCGGCCCCGGGACGTCCGCCGGCGCGGGGCGCGTGGTGTGGAGGGAGATGTCGGTCATCACGCCCCCCATGAGGGCGCGGCGTGCGAGGTTCTCCCCCCTTCTGCGCGGCTCTGCGCACGCGCGTCACGTTCGGCGGCGTCGCTAGGCGTGCCGGAGCGCGTCCCCGGGCCGCAGGCCGACCGCGCGCCGCAACGGCGCGAGCATGACGAGCACCGCGACGACGAGCGTGCCCGCGAGCGCGACGAGGACGTGCTGCACCGGGAAGACGAAGACGAAGTCGGCCCCCACGGCCTCCCCGGCCGCCCAGCCGAGGCCGCGGGCGATGACCCAGCCGACCGGGATCCCGGCGAGCCACCCCGCGAGCGCGATGACGAGGCCCTCCGTCGCGAAGATCACCCGCACGTCACGGGCGTGCGCGCCGATGCTCCTCAGCATCCCGATCTCCCGCGTGCGCTCGAGCACCGACATCGTCACCGCTCCTGCGAGCCCGACCATGCTGATCGCGACGATGAGGAGCCCGAGGAACGTGATGATCGTGGTGAGGCTCGTGTTCGCCTCCTCCTGGCTCTCCTGGAGCTCGTGGTTGACGATCGTCGCGACCTGCTCGCCGCGCGCCGCGAGCGCGTCCTCGATCGCGGTCGTCGCCCGGTCGATCGCGGTGTGGTCGCGCGACTCGGTGCTCACCCAGAGGCCGTTCACCGCCCCGGGGGCGTCGATCGCCGCGCGCAGCGTCGTGAGCGGGAGGAACGCGACGCTGCCGTTGTGACCGGCCTCCGCCGAGCGCGACGCCTGGTTGTCGGAGACCCCGACGATCTCGACGGCGAGCGGCCCGCCGGCGGTCTCGAGGCGCAGCTCGTCGCCGATTCCCGCGCCGATCCGCTGGGCGAGCGTCGGGCCGAGCACCGCGACCGGCGCGCCGGCGGCCTCCTCCTCGGGCGTGTACCAGCGACCGTCGCTGATGCGGGTCCGGATGAGCGGGCGGGCCGGCAGCCCCCACGCCTGCGCATCCCGTCCGTCGACGCGGATGTCGTTGCGCAGCCACTCCTGGACGGAGGCCACGCCGTCGACGCTGCGCACCGTCGCGCTCGCGTCGTCGGGGAGCGCGGCGTTGCCGGGCGACTGGATCCAGACGTCGTAGCGGTTGTCGGCGAACCAGGCGCGCGTCGTGTCACCGACCGCGGTGCCGAGCGAGAGGAGGCCGACGAGGATGCCGACCGCGATCGCGATCTGGCCGACGGTCGCGAGGCTGCGGCGCCGGCGGCGGGCGAGCCCGCGCACGCCGATCTGCGCGTTGCGCGGCAGCCGCCGGACGCGGCGCAGGACCACGTCGAGTCGGCCCGGGGCGCCGAGGGGCGCGCCGGAGGCCTCGAGCGCCTCGCGGACGGGGAGCCGCGATGCGCGCCGGACGGCCGGCGCAGCCGCGAGCGGCGGCCCCGCGAGGCCGACGAGGAGGCATGCGGCGAGCACGGGCAGCGAGACGGCGAACCCGGCGTCGATGCCGAAGAACATCGAGGCGAAGGCGCCGACGAGGAGGTTCGCGAGCACGACGCCGAGTGCGGCGCCGACGAGCGCGCCGATCGCGCCGAAGAGGAGCGACGTGCGGAGATAGACACGTCGGATGTCGCGACGCCGGGCCCCGATCGCCTTCATCGCGGCGATCTCGCCCGTCTGCTCGGCGACGAGCGTCGTCATCGTGCTCGACAGCAGCACGAGCGCCGAGAGGAGCGCGAGGACCGTGAAGATCGAGAGGAGGCTCGCGATCTGCTCGAAGTCGTCCTTGCCGGGATAGGAGCCGGGTTCGCGGACGACCGGGAGGTCGTCGAACGCCGTGAACGCGGTCGTCGCCCGGAGCTGGTCGCGGATCGCGCCGACGGTCTCCCGCGCAGCCGGCCGGCTCGGGTCCTCGAGGCGGAACGCGAGGCGGGTGACGCCGGGCTCCCCGCGCAGCCGGGCGACGGTCTCCGCCGAGGCGTAGAGCACGACCGCGCCGCCGGCGACGCGGTCGGCGCCCGTGAGGTTGCGGCCGACCCCGGTCACCGGGAGCTCGCGCAGCGAGCCGTCGCCGCCCAGGAGGCGGGCGACCCCGCCCGCCCCGGCGTCGAACCGGTTGCCGTCCCCGTTGTTGCGGTCGGTGAGGACCTCCCCGCGACCGGGGGCCGACCCCGAGTCGAGGGCGACGACGTCGACCTGCTGACGCGACAGGTCCGGCACGCCGACGAGGAGCGCCTCGTCGCGTCGCTCGCCGACGAGGATCCGCGTCGGGAAGACGTCACGCGGCTCGACCTCCGCCACGTTCGGCAGCGCGCGGAGCGCCGCGAGGTCGGCGTCGTCGAGACGCAGCGGGGGCATCGAGACGGTGACGTCCGGGAGCCGGTTCGCCTCGACCTCGCCGTCCATCGCCCGCTCCATGAGCCCGGGGACGGCGAAGATGCCGACGCTCGCGACGGCGAGGGCGAGCGTGAGGACCGTGAAGGCGGCGCGGGCCCGCCGCCGGGTGAGGTCCGTGATCGACTTCCGGAGGACCGCGGAGGTCACGGCGCCTCCGGCGAGACGACGAGACCGTCGCGGATGGTGACGATGCGGTCGGCGCGCGCGGCGAGCTCCGGGTCGTGCGTGACGTAGACGACCGTCTTGCCGTCCGCGTTGAGCGAGCGCAGCAGCTCGAACATGTCGCCCGCGGTCCGGGTGTCGAGGTTGCCTGTCGGCTCGTCGCCGATGAGGAGCTCGGGATCGTTGGCGAGCGCGCGGGCGATCGCGACCCGCTGCTGCTCGCCGCCGGAGAGCTCGGACGGCAGGTGCTCGCCCTTCTCGGCGAGGCCGACGAGCCCGAGGTTGCGGCGGGCGATGTCGCCGCGCTCGCGCGGGGTGCCGCGGCGCGCGAAGTCGAGGGGGAGCATCGCGTTCTCGAGCGCGGTGAGCGTCGGGAGGAGCTGGAAGAACTGGAAGACGACGCCGACGTGCTCGCCGCGCCAGGAGGCGAGGTCCTCCTCGCTCATCTCGTCGATGCGCCGGCCGCCGACGTGGACCGCCCCGGCGCTCGGCCGGTCGATGCCCGTGATCATGTTCATGATCGTCGACTTGCCCGAGGCCGACGGGCCGACGATCGCGACCATCTCCCCCTCGCCGATGACGAGGTCGACGCCGCGCAGCGCGCGGAACTCGAGGCGGCCGGAGCGGTAGACCTTCTCGACGCCGTCGAGCCGGATGAGCGGGGAGGTGACCGCGGAGGGGGTCGCCGGCCCGCGGGTCGCCGCGTGGGCGTGATCGGACATGGCGACGACGCTACGGCCGGGGCTCGCCGCACCCATCCGTACTCGACCGCGCACGCCGCCGGGGGCGACCGCAGGCCGCCCCCGGGGTCTCCGGGCGACCTAGGTCCGCTGGCCCGTCGGCCGCACGAGGATCTCGTTGACGTTGACGTGCGCGGGCTGGGCGAGCGCGTAGACGATCGCCTCGGCGATGTCCTCGGCCCGCAGGACCTCGCCGATCTCCTCGCGGAGCCGAGCGACGACCGGCGCGACCGCCGGGTCGTCGTCGTTGTGCCCCTGCAGCTCGGTGTCCGTGAACCCCGGCTCGACGCACGTCACGCGGATGCCGGCGTGGAGCGCCTCCTGGCGCAGCGCCTCGCTGAACCCCGTGATGCCGAACTTCGTGAGGTTGTAGACCGCCATCCCCGCGTTCGCGCGCCGGCCGGCGGTCGAGCTCACGTTGACGATGTGCCCGCCTCCGCTGTCGGCCATCACCGGCAGCGCCGCGTGGGTGCAGTAGAGGGTGCCGTAGACGTTGACGTCGACCATGCGCCGCCACGCGTTCGTGTCGGCGCCCATGAGCGGGCCGAGGAGCATCACGCCGGCGTTGTTGACGAGCGCGTCGAGCCCCCCGAGCTGCTCGTAGGCGTGCTCGACGAACGCCCGCGCCTCGCGCTCGTGCGCGACGTCGGTCGGCAGGGCGATGGCCCGGCCGCCGTCGTCGGAGATGCGGCGTGCGAGGGCCTCGATGCGGTCGGCGCGGCGCGCGGCGAGCGCGACGGAGGCGCCCGCGTTCGCGCAGGCGAGCGCGGTCGCCTCGCCGATCCCGGAGCTCGCCCCCGTGATCGCGACGGTCTTCCCGGTGAGGTCGAAGGGCATGATCCGACCCTATCCCTCGCCGATCTGCAAGAGGCCTTGCATTCCGTCCGAGGGGGGAGGGTTCTCCCATACGATGCCGACGCCGCGGGGGCCCGATGCCCCCGCTCGCCATTTGCTCTCATGGATCATCAGCCCTCCACACGCCGCGGCAACTACGACTCCGGCGAGGACTTCGTCCTCGAGTACGGGGAGCTGCGGTTCACGTTCAACGAACGAGACTTCTCGGAGCGCTGCGAGCAGGCGGCGCACAAGCTCTCGTTCGTCTCGGGCCGCCTCGACGAGGCCGAGCTCGAAGATCTCGTCAACCTCGCCGTCAACGGCGAGATCCAGGACCCCGCGTCCGGTCTCGGCGAGCACGTCAACGACTGCTGGCCGGAGCTCGTCGGCCCGTCGGACCGCTCGCTCGTCCACTGGCTGCGCCGGCTCGTCTTCCGCAGCGCCTGGCTCGACCAGCGCGTGAAGGAGGGCGAGCTCGACGTGAGCTTCGACCCTGCGGCCAACGCCTTCCTCTACGTGCAGCCCGAGCGCGACGGCGAACCCGTCGAGCTCGCCCCCGAGCCCTCCTGGGGCCGGGTGGCGTACGTGGCGCAGTAGCTCTCGCTCCGGTACGCGTGGGAGTCGACATCCTCCTGCGCTCCGCAATCCGGCCTCCGGCCGTGTTGCGACGCCGCTCCGGAGGACGTCGCCTCCCACGCTGATCGGCGCCCGCGCCGGTCCGCCGCCCGCCTCACGGCCCGGAGGTCGGACGTGGAGCGTCAGCCGCGCACGCCGACCGGGCGGGGGATCGGACGTGACCCTGAGCGGCGTCCGAGCCGGAGGCGGAGGCGAGAGCGAAGGGGCATGTCCGAGCGCCCGATCCGACACGAGCGCTCGTCGAGGCCCCGCCCGCACCACGAAGGCGAGAGGTGCCGCGAACCACCTCCACGGGTAGTCCCCCGTCGTGACCGTCGCCCGCTTCCCCTTCGCCGTCCACCCCCGCTACCGCAAGGCCTCCAAGCCGTTCGGCGTGAAGCCGGACGAGGCGGTGGTGCTCGTCGGCGACGGGATGCTCGACGCGCGCTTCGGCCGCTGGCGCGTGAGGACGCCGCTGTCGAACGTCGCCGACGTCGAGGTCACCGGCCCGTTCCGGTTCCTCAAGACGGCCGGACCTCCGCGGCTCGGGATCACCGATCTCGGTCTCACGTTCGCGACGAACGGCGAGCGCGGCGTCCTCATCACCTTCCACGAGAAGGTGAAGGGCGTCGATCCGACCGGGCGCCTCCGGCACCCGGAGCTCACCGTCACGGTCGACGACGTCGACGGCCTCGCCGCGCGGCTGCGCGACGAGACCGCGACGTGAGGCTCAGCCGAGCGCGGACGCGCGAGCCGAGGCGATCGCCTCGGCGCCCGCCTCCCCGACGAGGAGCTCGGGCTTCAGCGTGCCGCTCGCGACGAGGTCGAGCGCCGGGAAGCGCCCGGTGCTCGTGAGCGTCTGGTCGAGCGCGATGACGGTCGTCTCGCCGCCGATCGGCTCGCTGGCGGTCGCGACGATCGTGAGCGAGCCGCCGTCGACGATGGAGCGCGCCGACGCCATGAAGCGACGCGCCGTCTGCTCGTCGATGCCGTCGAGCGTGTCGACGAGGACGACGGCGTGGCCGCCGCGCGCCGCGATCCGCCGCGCGGTGTCGACCGCGCGCTCGATCGCCTGGCCGCGCTGCTCGGCGCTCGCCGAGAACGCGAGCTTCGCGACCGGCTCCGGCAGCTCCTCGCCGCCGGAGGCGAGCTCCTCGGGGCGCACGCCCGCGAGGACGAGCGACACCTCGAGGTCCTCCTGGGCGTTGAGCGCCGCGGCGAGGCGGCGGAGCGACTCGGACTTCCCGGAGTGGGCGGCGCCGGTGATGACGACGCGCGAGCCGCGCCCGATCGGCGTGAGCCACTCGATCGCCTTCAGCGTCGCGTCCTCGCCGCCGAGCGTGAGGCGCTCGCTCGGGAAGGCGCACGGCAGCTCGTCGAAGGGCGTGCCCTCGGCGACCTCGTCGGCGGGGCGCCCGTTGATCGTGTCGATGCGGACGAGCGACGGGTAGCGCTCGGAGCGCCGCGGCGAGCGCCGCGGACCGGAGACGTCGTCACCGTCGACGAGCTCGCAGCGGCGCACCTGCGCCGCCGAGATGTAGACGTCGTCGTCGGAGGGCTCGGGCGGATCGAGGCGCAGGAAGCCGGAGCCGTTGCCGAGGATCTCGACCGTCCCCTTGACGACCTCCTCCTCCTCGGCCTTCTCGCCGCCGCGGCCACGGCCCCCGCGGCTCCCGCGACGGGAGCGGCCGCGGCCGCCGTCCTCCTCGTCGGAGTCCTCGCCGGCGTCCTCGTCGGTCGCGCCGTCCTCCTCCTTGGCCTTGGCGGCGGGCTTGCGGCGGCCGCGCTTGGGCTTCTCCTCCTCGGCCTCGTCCTCGTCGGAGGACTCGTCGGACGCCGCGCCGCGGCGGCCGCGGCCTCCGCGGCCGCCGCGCGACCGGCGGGCCGGCTTCTCGTCCTCGTCGCCGCCGCCGTCGCCCTCGCCGCGCGCCTCGAGGATCGCGTCGACGAGATCGGCCTTGCGGAGACGGCGGAAGCCGTCGAGGCCGATCTCGCCCGCGATCGCGTGGAGATCGGCGAGAGGCGACGCCTCGAGGGCGTCACGGGTGAGCACGGGCATTGGAGTCTCCTCCTCGTTCGGTCGTCGGTCGGCGCCCGCCGCGCGTTGGTCAGCGCGGCGGCGACGCGTGCACGCCGGAGACTAGAGGACCGGCCCGCGGTGACGGGCCCTGGCCCTCCTCACGCGCCGACGGCCTGGCCCTCCACGAGCCCGTGCAGCCACTCGCCGAACTCCGGGCGCGAGCGCCAGTCGGCGTCGAACTTCTCGATGCCGGCGACGGTGAGCGGATGGTCGAGCATCTGGCGCAGGACCTTGCCCGGCACCGTCGCGACCTCGCACCCGAGCGCCGCGGCGACCGTGACGTGCTGGGGATGGCGGATGGACGCCGCGAGGACCTCTGCGTGGGCCTCGGAGGGCCGCATGACGTCGATGATCTCCGAGACGACCTGGCCCGAGTCGACGGAGATGTCGTCGAGCCGGCCCATGAAGCAGGAGATGAACGACGCGCCGGCCTCCGCCGCGAGAAGGGCCTGCGTCGGCGAGAAGACGAGCGTCATGTTCACGGGGTGCCCGTCGGAGGAGAGCTCCTTCGTCGCCTCCAGCCCGGCCGCGGAGAACGGGACCTTCACCGTGATCTGCTCGTGGAGCGTGCGCAGCGCGCGCCCCTCGGCGACCATCCCGCGCGGGTCCTTCGCGACGACCTCGGCGCTCACCGGCCCCGCGACGAGCTCGCAGATCCGGCGGATGATGTCGGCGGGATCCCCGTCCTCCTTCGCGAGGAGGCTCGGGTTCGTCGTCGCTCCGGAGAGGACGCCCCAGGAGGCGATCTCCTCCACCTCGGCGACGGATCCGGTGTCGATGAAAAGGCGCATGTCCCGAGGGTACCCGGGAGCCCGGCCGGGACTCGCCGTCAGGCCCTGATCCACTTGAGCCGGTCGTCGTCGCGGTCGACGTCCGGGACCTCGTCGTCGCCGTCGAGCACCCGCTTCACCGCGAGGAAGTCCCGCGCCGCCGCGACGTCGTGGACGCGGACGATCGCGGCCCCCGCGTCGGCGCTCCAGCCGACGGCGGCGAGCGTGCCGGCGAGACGCTCGTCGGGGGCGCGTCCGGTGATCGCGCCGATGAAGTACTTCCGGGACACGGCGAGGAGGAGCGGGAGCCCCGTCGCGCGCAGCGTCCCGATGTCACGCAGGGAGGCGACCGTCTCCGCCGGCGTCTTCGCGAAGTCGGGGCCGGGGTCGAGCACGAGCTGCTCGTCGCGGACGCCCCGTCGGCGCGCGACCTCGACGCGATCGGCGAGGAAGGACGCGACGTCGGCCGCGACCTCGCCTCCGTAGTCGGCGAAGTGCACCTCCTTCGGCGCGGCACGCGTGTGCATGAGGACGAGGGCGGCGCCGGTCTCGGCGCACATGTCGGCGAACGACGCGTCCCGGAGGCCGCTCACGTCGTTGAGCATCGCCGCCCCGGCGTCGAGGACGGCGCGCGCGACCGGAGCCTTCCACGTGTCGACGGAGACCGTGATGCCCTCGGCGACGAGGCGCTCCACGAGCGGGAGGACGCGCTCGATCTCGACCTCGGCGTCCGTCACCGCGGTGTAGGTGACCCCGGACTCCCCGCCGACGTCGATGATGTCCGCGCCGTCCCGCACGAGCGCGAGCGCCCGCTCGACCTGGGCGTCGAGCGTCGTCGTCCGCGTCGCGTCGGAGAACGAGTCGGGGTTGGCGTTGACGATCCCCATGAGGAGAGGCCGGCCCGGGGAGGGCTCGACCACGCGGTCGCGGAGTCGCAGGCGCGGGGCGGCGTGACGATCGGTCATGACGGTGCGGGTACGTAGCGGAGGAAGAGATGGTCCCCGGCGCGGTGGACGTCCCGCAGCTCGAGGTCGACGCCGGCGTCGCCGAGGATGTCGCCCTCGAGGAGGGTGATCGCCTCCCCGGCGACGAGCTTCGGCGCGAGCGTGAGCAGGATCTCGTCGAGCCGCCGCTCGGCGACGAGCGCCCGCAGGAGGGCCGGTCCCCCTTCGCAGGCGACGCCCCGCACGCCCCGGCGCGCGGCGAGGTCGTCGAGCACTGCGCCGAGGGTGAGGTCCTCGAGGCGCCGGACCTCGACGTCGGCCCCGCGGCCGGTGAGCCGGCCGCGCGACTCCGTGTAGACGACGACGGGGACGCCCTCCTCGGCGAGGAGCGGGACGTCCTCCAGGCCGCCGTCGAGGTTCCGCGAGACCGTGACGACGACGGGATGCGGCGACCGTCCCTGCGCCTCGCGGTGGGTGCGCTGGCCCGGGTCGAGCAGCGTCCTGTAGCGCTCGGCGGCGAGCGTCCGCGAGCCGACGAGGATCGCGTCGGCCCCGGTGCGCAGCTCGCGCAGCAGGTCGCGGTCGGCCGGGTTCCCCAGCCCGACGGACCGGTCGGTCACCTGCGCCCGCCCGTCCGCCGACATGATCATCGCCGCGACGACGGCCGGAGCGGCGCCGTCCGCGCGCTCGCGCAGCCCGAGAGCGGCGACGACCTCCCGCGCCGTCCGCGCCGAGGCGGCGGCACCGAGCGGTCGGAGGCGGGCGTCGTCGTCGGCGCTCACCCGCGCGGACACGCCGCCGTCACGGTCGTGCAGGTCTGCGTCGTCCCGCCCTGCGTCGTCGTCGAGCCGCCGGGCGCCGTCGGCTCCCGCGGAGGCGGAGCGGGCTCCGTCGGCGGAGGCGTCGGGTCCGGGGCCGGAGGCCTCGGGTCCGGGGGCGGCGGGACCGGCGCGGGCGGAGGGGTCGGCGTCGGGACGGGCGCCGGCGGCGGGGTCGGCGCGCTCGTCGTCGTCGGCGGCCGCGTCGTCGTCGGGGGCCGCGTCGTCGCGGGAGGACGCGTCGTCCCTCGGTCCGGACGGGCGGTGCTCGTCGGCCGGCGCACCGGCGCGCTCCGCGACGGCGCGAACGGGGCCGGAGCGGGAGACGCGGCCGGCGCCACCGTCGGCGCGACGGTCGGCGCCGCGCCGCGGCGGGCGGCGGACGAGGTCGAGCGACGGCGGGACGTCGAGCGCGCGGTCGTCGAGGCCGTCGCCGCGGTCGCCGCCGCCGGGGCGGGCAGCGCCCCGAACTCGGCGCCCCTGACGAGCGGTTGAGCGGGCGCGGGGTCCTCGGGCGGGTCGTCGCCCCCGATGACGATCGCCGAGCCCGCCCCGCCGAGCAGGAGGAGGACCGCCAGCATCCCGAGGACGAGCGTCCGGCGGCGGCGACCGGCGTCCTCGGGGCCGGCGCCCTCCGGTGTCGCAGCCCCCGCGCCCACGAGGACAGCGCCACCGTCGTGGTCCTGCGCGCCGTCGGCGTCGTCCTGCGCGCCGGCCGCGCCGGCGCCGGGCGCGACGGGGGCGGGCGCGAAGGTCCCGGACGACCCGGGCGAGGACGCCGACCCGGGCCCGCCGTCGGCTCCTCCCCCGTGCCCCGGGCGCTCGATCCCGCTCCAGTCCGCGCCGACGAGCTCGCCGGCGCGGGCGACCGTCTCGCGGAAGAGGAAGGCGGCCGGGAGCACGGGCGTCCAGGCGCGGTAGGAGAGGCCGGCCTCCTCCATCGCCTCGACCGAGACCCGGCACGTGTCGCAGTCCCCGAGATGCGACTCGAGCCAGCCGCGGTCCGCGTCGTCGGAGAGCTGGCCGTCCTGGCGCATCGCGATGAGCGGCAGCGCGCGCTCGCAGTCGTCGGAGTGCGTCGCGACCGAGGCGAGTGCGCTCCCCCGCAGCTCGTCGCGCAGCTTGATCCGCGCACGCGAGATGAGCTGGGCGACCGAGTTGCGGTTCATGTCCATGACGTCCGCGATCTCGTCGTAGCTCATCTCCTCGAGCTCGCGGAGGACGAGGACCTCGCGCTGGCGGTCGGGGAGGCGCGCGTTCGCGGCGCGGACCGACTCCTGGACCGAGCCGAGCATCGCCGAGCGCTCCGGGTCGACGTCGAGCGGCGCGCCGTCGCCGAAGGCGGGGGCCGCCGTGGCGACCGGGCCCCCCTCCCCCATCTCGTCGACGAGGTCGACCTTCTTGCGGCGGCCGATCACGTCGTAGCTCGCGTTCCGGGCCGCGGTGAACAGGTAGGCGCCGAAGTTGAGCTCGCGGTCGCCGAGCTTCGGGAGGCGCTGCAGGACCTTGAGGAACGCCTCCTGCGTCGCGTCCTGGGCGTCCTGCTCGCTGCCGAGGAGGCGATGGCAGAACGTGAAGATGCGCTGCTCGTAGCGGTCGTAGAGGCGCGCGAACGCCTCGCCGTCGCCGTCGGCGGCAGCGCGGGCGAGCCCAGCGTCGTCAGGGCCCCCAGGCATGGCTCGGATGCTACCTCCGCCGCCATGTCGTCCCAAGGGCCATGACGCCTACTTGATGCGCAGCCGTCGCTTCACGACCGTCGCGTTGCCTGCCTCGTCCGTCGCGCTCACGCGCAGCGTGCGGGTGCCCTTGCGGTAGCGGTGCGCGAGCGTGAACGAGTTGTCGCCCCGCTTCGTCACGGTGCGGGACCCGTCGCCCCACTGGACGCGCACGTGCTTCATGCCCGACGCCCGCTTGCCGTCGTCGGAGGCGTCGCTCGCGCGGACCCGGACGCGGAGCCGCGCGCCCGCCTTGCGCTCGCCGAGGACCTTCACCTCGAGCTTCGGGTCGGTCGCGTCGACGCGGAGGTTGCGCAGCTCGGTCCGCTCGGTCTGGCCGCGGCGGTCGGTCGCGATGACCCTCCACCGGTGGAGGCCGTCGTCGAGCTTCTTGCTCGACTTCACCTCGGTGTCCTGGGTCGTCGCGACGATCTCGCCGTCGACCTCGACCTGGTACGTGAGGCGCCCCCACAGCTCGAAGGACTCGAGCCAGTTGAACTCGGGTCGCTGGAAGCGGCGGAAGCTCGTCGTCGTCGTCCCGCGGAAGTCGCCGGGCTCGCGGTCGAAGGTCGCCGACACGAGCCGCCGCCCGTCGGGCGCCTGCTGGACGGTGAGGATCACGACGTCGCCGGCGCGGTTGCTCGCCGCCTCGAGACCGGCCTCGACGACGACCGGGCCGAGCTCGGGCCGGGAGAGGAGGACCTCGGCCTCGGGCGAGCCGACGTCGCGCGCCCCCGGATCGAGGAACCACTGGCGGGCCCGGACGACCGATGCCCCCGGGCCGCCGGCGATCGAGGCGATGACGCCCTTGCCGGTCTCGGGGAACGCCGCGTCCGGCTTGGACTCGATGCCGGCGCCGCCGTCGACCGGGCGCGGCGCGGCCGGCTCGTCGTCGTAGATCGGCGTGACGATCGTCGCGTTCGACCCCGTGCGCGCCGAGACGACGAACCCGGCCCCGCGCCCGCTGAGCGCGACGCGCGGGTCGGTGGAGCCCTCCGCCGTGGGGAACGCGAGGCCGTCGATCGCGTACGGCGTCTCGAAGAGCGAGCCGACGAGCCGGCGGGTGATCGTGCGGGTGCGCGGGATCGCGCCGTCGAGGAACCGCTGGCGGAAGACCGCCCACGCGTAGCTCGAGTCGTCCTCGATGTCGACGTCGGGGAGGTCGGCGTCGAGCGCCGGGCGGCCCTCGAGCGAGGGCATGGTGAGGTCCTGCGGGAACGAGGAGAGCCGGTCGCCGATGACCCGCCGCGCGACGACGTGGGACCGGCCGTCGGCCGCCGTCTCACCCCACATGACGAGGGCGGAGCCGTCGGCGGCGACCGCCGTCCGCGAGCGCTTCGTCCCGTCACCGGCCTCCTGCGCCGGGTTGAGGTCGAGGATGTCGGGGAGGAGGCGGAAGCTCACGCTCTTGCGATCGAGGCGCGCGACGCGGACGTCGGACGGCGAGCCGCCGGGCGCGGTGAACGAGACGTAGCCGACGCCGTGGATCGACATGTCCGCCGAGGGGTCGCGGGCGCCGCTGGCGATCGGCGCGGCCGGCGTGAACGCCGGCGCGTCCACGTCGAGGACGCGGGTGTAGAGGGTCCCGCCGGTGACGAACGCGACGGCGACGCGCCCGCCGTCGGCGACGGCGACCGTCGCGTCGGTGGCGTCCCCGGGGAGACCGGCGTCCATCGGGATCGGGACGTCCCACGCCCCGCCCACGAGCCGCGCGACGTAGGTGCGGGCGATGCCGCCCTCGCGCTTGCGGTAGACGACGGCGCCCGTGCCGTCGCGGGCGACGTCGAGCCCCTCGATCTCCTCGATGTTCGCGGGCCCGTCGACCGGGTCGCCGGGGAAGAACCCGGCGCTCGCGCCCGCCGGGAGGGCGAGGGCGACGGCAGCGGTGAGGGCGGTGATGGCGGTGGTGCGGTGCGTCATCGTTCTCGTCAGAGCGTCTCCACGACCGCCCGTCGGGCGGTCTCGTCGTGTGAGGAACTGCGTCACCCTGTCATGTGCAGCGGTCGAAGAGAGCCGGTTCGCACGGACAACGGCCTGTCGCCCCGGGAATTACGCGCCCGCGACGATCCCCTCGGCCGCGGCCTCGTCGAGGAACCGGCGGGCCTCCTCGGCGGCGCGATCGTCGCTCCAGCCGAGCTCGGGCGCCATCGCCCTCGCGACCCGCAGCGCCGTCGTGCCCGACGGCTCGGCCACCGAGCGGGCGGCGGTGAGGCCGAGCCGGGTCCGCCGCAGGAGGACGTCCGCCACGCTGCGGGCCTGCTCGCGCCGGGCCGCGTGGACGACCTCGGCGAGGAGGTCGACCGGCGCGCCCGGATGGGCCGGGCCGTCCTCGACGACGGGCTGCGCGAGCTCGCCGCGCTCGCCCGCGATGCGCAGGACGTCGTGCGCGACGTGGCCGTAGCGCCCGGCGAGCTGCTCGTAGGCCGCGTCGGGGACGCCCTCGAGGCGCGGGAGCTCGTCGGCGCCGACGGCGAGGCCGAGCGGGATCTCGTGCGTGCGGCAGGGGGCGTCGCGCGCGTCGCGCTCGACGAGGCGGTCGACGGCCATCTTCGCCATCCGCCGCCACGTCGTGAGCTTCCCGCCCGTGATCGTGATCATCCCGCTCGAGGTCTCGTAGAGCTCGGCCTTGCGCGAGATGTCGACCGACTTCCCGCTGTCCCCGGTCGAGATGAGCGGACGGACGCCGGCGAACGCGCCGGTGATGTCGCCGACGCCGAGCGACGTCCCGAAGAAGCCGTTCGTCGCGTCGAGGAGGTACTCGAGGTCCTGCTCGGCGGGGCGGATGTGGTCGAGGTCGGCGTCGCCGTCGTAGTCGTTGTCCGTCGTGCCGATGAGCGTCGAGCCGAGCCACGGGAGCGCGAAGATCGTCCGGCCGCCCCCCGCGGGCACGATCGCGCCGCTGACGAGCGGCACGTCCCGCGAGGACAGCGTGATGTGCGTGCCGCGGCTCGGCCGGATCACCGGCACCTCCGCCTCGTCGTGCAGCTCGCCGGGACGCAGCCGGTCGGCCCACACGCCCGTCGCGTTGACGACGTTCTCCGCGCGCACGGAGAACGTGTCGCCGGTCGCGACGTCGCGGACCTCGACGCCGCGGGCCTTGCCGCCCTCCTCGAGGAGCGATGTCACCTCGAGCCCGTTCGCGCAGACGGCGCCGAAGCGCTCGGCCTCGGCGAGGACGGTGAGCACGAGGCGGCTGTCGTCGGTCTGGCAGTCGTAGAAGAGGTAGCCGGAGGTGGGCTCGCGGCCGGCGAGGGCGGGGAGACGCTCGACGACCTCGTCGCCGTCGATGACGCGATGGCGATCCGGCGCCCAGTCCGCGATGCCGTCCCCGTCGAGGTCCTCCGCGCCGACCTCCCCGCGACCGCGGCGGCCCCGGCGGCCGCGGAGCTTGTCGATCGACATGACGTCGTAGAGGTTGAGGCCGACCCCGACCTTGAGGTCGAGGCGCTCGCCCGCGAAGCCCGCGACGACGAGGGGCAGCGGCTTCACGAGGTGCGGCGCGAGCCGGACGTTGATCTGGCGCTCGAGCAGCGCCTCGCGGACGAGCCCCAGATCGAAGTTCTGCAGGTAGCGAAGGCCGCCGTGGACGAGCTTCGAGCTGCGGCTCGACGTGCCGGACGCGTAGTCGGCCTTCTCGACGAGGGCGACGCTGTAGCCGCGGGCGGCCGCATCGAGGGCGACGCCCGCCCCCGTGATGCCGCCCCCGACGACGACGACGTCGAACTCCTCGGAGGCGAGGGCGGCGAGGGCGTCGGCGCGCGCGATCACCGGCCCGAGTCTAGTCGGTGGGATCCGCGGAACGGCGCCGCGACGGGCCGGTCTCAAGATCGCCGAGGCGCCTGCCGATGGGTGAGCAGGGGCGCCCACGACCGCAGGGAGACCGCTTTGCGCCGCCGCACTGCCCGCACGCTCGCCATCACCACGCTCACGACGGCCGCGGTCGCGGTCCCGGCTGCCGGCGCCGTGGCCGCGGAGCGCGAGACGCGCCTCGCCGGGCTGCCGCTCCCCGATGCGGGGCAGGTCGTCTCCGGCCTCACCGGCACGACGACGATCGGGCAGATCCTCACGCAGACGACCGACCGGATCGAGGCGGCGATCGACGCGGTCCTCGAGGACGTCCTCGCCGGCAGCGCCCTCGGGGGGATCCTCGGCCCGACCGCCGGAGGCGGCGGCGACGCGGGCGGCCTCCTCCCCGCCGACGCGCTCGAGAGCCTCCTCGTCACGCTCGGCATCCCCGCCGCGAAGGCGCCCGCACCGGGCGAGGCCGTCGAGGTCGACGCGCGCGCTCCCCAGGTGGCGGTGAAGCTGAGGACGACGAAGCTGCGCAACACGGGCCGTGACGGCCGCCTCAAGCTCCTCGTCACCAGCGACGAGCCGGGGGTCGTCGCGCTGCGCAGCGCGATCCGGCCGGGCAAGGCCCGCGCGCGGCGCTTCAAGACGGGCCACTCGCGCAAGCTCATCCGCGTCCCGGCGGTGACGCTGGGCTTCAAGCGGGCCGGGTCGCTCAAGGTGACGATCAAGCTCTCGAAGGGCGCCCGCCGGACGCTCGCCCGCGCGCGCGACATGCGGATGTCCGTCGCGGTGGTCGCCGCCGACGCGGCGAAGAACCAGGAGGCGACGCGGGTGAAGCGGCGCCTCCGGCGCTGACCGAGCGGTCAGGACGGCGCGCGGCGGGGTAGGGTGCCCGCCCCATGACCGCGACGATCCTCCTCACCGGCTTCCCCGGCTTCATCGGCGCCCGGCTCGTCCGCCGGCTCCTCGCCGACGACCCCGATCTCCAGGTCGTCGCTCTCGTCGAGCCGCGCATGGCGGGGCGGGCACGCGCGGAGGCGAGCGCGATCTCCGAGCGGATCGTCGTCGAGCAGGGGGACATCACGGTCCCGCGGCTCGGGCTCACCGAGGCGCGCTACCGCGGTCTCGCGGACACCGTGACCCGCGTCATGCATCTCGCCGCCGTCTACGACCTCGCGGTCGGCGCCGCTCTCGCGGAGTCGGTCAACGTGCGCGGCACCGAGAACGTCGTCGCGTTCTGCCGCGACTGCCGGTCGCTGGAGCGGCACGAGTACGTGTCGACGGCGTACGTCGCCGGCCGCCGCTCCGGGCGCGTCCTCGAAAGCGAGCTCGCGGCCGGCCAGACGTTCAAGAACCACTACGAGGCGACGAAGTTCGCGGCCGAGGTGGTCGTGCGCAACTCGATGGACGAGGTCCCGACGGCGATCTACCGCCCCGCGATCGTCGTCGGCGACTCGCGGACCGGCGAGACGGCGAAGTTCGACGGCCCGTACTACGTCCTGCGCTTCCTCTCGCTCCTCGACCGGCTCCACCTGCCGCTCCCCCAGTTCGGGAGCCGGGAGGCGACGTTCAACGTCGTCCCCGTCGACTTCGTCGTCGACGCGCTCGCCACGGGGGCGCGCGACGGCCGCCTCACCGGCGAGACGCTCCACCTCGTCGACCCCGAGCCCGTCGCCGCCGCGGAGCTCGTCCGGATCCTCGCCTCCGAGCTCACCGGACGCGCGCCGCGCGTCCCGCTCCCGACCTCGGTCATGGAGCGCTCGCTGCGTTTCGCCGCCGTGCGCAAGCTGCTCGCGGGGACGCCACGCGAGTCGATCGTCTACCTCAACCACCCCGTGACGTTCGACACCTCGCGGGCGACTGCGCTCCTCGGCGCCCATGGCCTGAGGTGCCCGCGGTTCCCGCAGTACGCCGCGACGGTCGTCCGGTACTTCCGCGAGCACGAAGACGACCCGGCGCTCACGCCGGCGCGGTAGCGAGCGGGGTCCGGCGCGGCTCCGTGGGCGTCGCTCAGCCCGCGCGGAGCCCGTCGAGGAGGAAGCCGAGGAGACGGCGCCAGTCGCGCGGCTCTCCGGTCTCCGGGTCGACGACCTGCATCGCGCTGCCGAGCGCGCACATGAGCGTCGGCATGTCGCGGACGGTGAAGTCCGCGCGCATCTCACCGGACTCCTGCGCCGCCGCGATGAGGAGGGTGCCGTTCTCGGAGAGGCGACGGCGGGCGTCGACGGCGAGCTGGAAGCCCTCCGGCGTCACGGTCCACATGAGGCGCTGCTGAGCGACGTCGCAGGCCATCCCGTCGGCCGCTTCGCGGACGAAGCCGGTGAAGGCCTCCCACGCGCCCACCTCGTCGATGCGCCCGGCCCAGCGCGCAGAGCGGTCGCAGAGCTCCTCGAAGTGGCGACGGACGAGCTCGCCGAGGAGCGCGTCCTTGTCCTTGAAGTGCCGGTACACCGTGCCGATCCCGAGGCCGGCTCGCGTCGCGATGTCATCCATCTGCGCCTCTGCCCCGGACTCCGCGAGGACCTCGCGTGCCGCCTCGACGATCCGCTCGCGATTGCGGCGGGCGTCGGCGCGCAGCGGCCGATCCGGCGTCTGCGTGCTCTCCGTGACCGGTCGCGTGCCCATCCTGGATCGACCGTAGCACGACGTGCTTGACAAGCGGAACAGAAGTTCCGTATCTTGCCGCCGAAAGCGGAACCTCGATTCCCCTTCCTCGCTCCCCGCCCGCCCGCTCACGACAGGACGCCCATGACCGCCTCCGCCACCACCGACCGCAGGAAGTGGCTCGCCCTCGCCCTCCTCGCGATGGCGCAGTTCGTCGTCGTCCTCGACGCGTCGATCGTCAACGTCGCGCTCCCCTCGATCGGCGCGGCGCTCGACTTCGGAGCCGATGACCTCTCGTGGGTCGTCAACTCCTACACGCTCGTCTTCGGCGGCTTCCTCCTCCTCGGCGGCCGCCTCGCCGACCTCCTCGGCCCGCGTCGCATGTTCCTCGGGGGCATGATCCTCTTCGGCGCCGCGTCGCTCGCCGGCGGCTTCGCGCAGACCGACGTCCAGCTCGTCGCCGCGCGTGCGCTGCAGGGCCTCGGAGCGGCCATCATCTCGCCGGCCGCGCTCTCGATCGTGACGCGCACGTTCGCCGAGGGCCGCGAGCGCAACACGGCGCTCGGCGTGTGGGGCGCGGTGGCCGGCTCCGGCGGCGCCGCGGGCGTGCTCCTCGGCGGCGTCCTCACCGACTTCCTCTCCTGGCGCTGGGTCCTCTTCGTGAACGTCCCGATCGCGATCGCCGTCGCGCTCGCGACGCCCCGGCTCCTGAAGGAGTTCGCCCCGGACCGCGCGCGCCGCACCTTCGACGTCCTCGGCGCGGTGACGGTGACCGGCGGTCTCGCGCTCCTCGTCTACACGCTCGTCGACGCCGAGCAGGCGGGCTGGGCGTCGACGCAGACGCTCGTCCTCGGCGGGGTCGCGGTCGCGCTCCTCGCCGCGTTCGTCGTCGTCGAGCGTCGTCAGGACCGGCCGCTCGTCCCCTTCTCGATCTTCCGGCTGCGCACGCTGCGGGGCGCGAACGTCGCGGGGCTCCTCGTCGGCGCCTCGCTCTTCTCGATGTTCTTCTTCATCTCCCTGTACCTGCAGCTCGTCCTCGGGCAGGAGCCCCTCGAGGCCGGTCTCTCCTACCTCCCGCTCGCGCTGACGATCATCGCGGCGGCGGGGATCGCCTCGCAGCTCGTCACGCGCATCGGCTTCAAGCCGACGCTCATGACCGGCACGCTCTTCGTCGCCGCGGGCCTCCTGTGGTTCTCGCAGGTGTCCCCGGGCGGCTCGTTCACCTCCGACGTGCTCGGCCCGTCCCTCCTCGCCGCGGTCGGCCTCGGGCTGTCGTTCGTGTCCGTGACGATCGCCGCCGTGCAGGGGACGCGGCCGGAGGAGGCGGGCCTCGCGTCCGGGCTCATCAACACCGCCCAGCAGGTCGGCGGCGCGCTCGGCCTCGCCGTCCTGTCGACGATCGCGACGGCGCGGACGAACGACGTCTTCGACGAGGGCGTGAGCTCGCGGACGGTCGCCCTCACCGAGGGCTTCCAGTCGGCGTTCCTCGCCGGCTCCGGGCTCGCCCTCCTCGCCTTCGTCCTCGTCGGCGTCCTCATCAGCTCGAAGGACAGCCGCGCGCAGGTCGAGGCGGCGAAGCGCGGCGAGCCGCAGCCCGCCGCCGCCGCGGCCTAGCCCGCCAGGGAGCGCCGAACCGGATTCCTGGTGCGCCAGGGCGCCGCAGGAATCCGGTTCGGCCCCCCGGGGGCGGCGCCTAGAGCGCCTTGAGCTCCTCGGTGACGTGGGTGACGCTGTCCTTCGCGTCGCCGAACAGCATCGACGTCTTCGGGTTGACGAAGAGCGGGTTGTCGATGCCCGCGTAGCCCGAGCTCATCGACCGCTTGAGGACGATGACCGAGTGGCTCTCGTCGACGTTGAGGATCGGCATCCCGTAGATCGGGCTGTCCGGCTTCGACCGCGCGTCCGGGTTCGTCACGTCGTTGGCGCCGATGACGAGCGAGACGTCCGTGCGGGCGAACTCGCCGTTGATGTCGTCCATCTCCTTGAGCTGGTCGTACGGCACGTCGGCCTCGGCGAGGAGGACGTTCATGTGGCCGGGCATGCGGCCCGCGACCGGGTGGATCGCGTACTTGACCTCGACGCCCTTCTCCTCGAGCAGCTTCGCCATCTCGCGGACGGCGTGCTGGGCCTGGGCGACGGCCATGCCGTAGCCGGGAACGACGACGACCTGCCGGGCGTACGCCATCTGGATCGCGGCGTCCGCCGCGCTCGTGGAGCGCACGGTGCCGCCCTCCACGCCGGCGGGGCCGGCCGCCGCGGCGCCCGAGTCGCCGCCGAAGCCGCCGGCGATGACGCTCGTGATCGTGCGGTTCATCGCGACCGCCATCTGCTGCGTGAGGATCGTGCCCGACGCGCCGACGATCATGCCGGCGACGATGAGCGCCTGGTTGTCGAGCGCGACGCCCGCCGCCGCCGCGGCGAGGCCGGTGAACGCGTTGAGCAGCGAGATGACGACCGGCATGTCGGCGCCGCCGATCGGGAACACGAGCAGCAGGCCGAACACCGCCGACGCCACGAGCACGGCGACGATGAAGATCTCGTCCTGCGGCTCGGCGACGATCGCGACCGACGCCGCCAGCGCGATCCCGAGCATGAGCACCTGGGCCGGCAGCTGGAAGGCGCCGAGCGTGCGGGACTTGCCGTCGACGAGCTCCTGCAGCTTCGCGAACGCGACGTTCGACCCCCAGAAGGAGATCGACCCGACGATCGCCGAGAACATCGAGAAGATCGCGACGTAGGTCGGCTCGATCTCGAACGCGGCGGTCTCGCGGAACTCGGCCCAGGCGATGAGCGCGACCGCGCCGCCGCCCACGCCGTTGAACAGCGCGACCATCTGCGGCATCGCGGTCATCCTCACCTTCAGCGCCGCGGGCACGCCGATCGCGGTGCCGAGGACGAGGCCGATGATGATGAGCGCCGTGTTGTTGAACGGATCGACGAGCAGCGTCGCGATGACCGCGAGAGCCATGCCGACCGCCGCGATGCGGTTGCCGCGCACCGCCGTCTTCGGGCCGGTGAGGCCCGAGAGGCCGTAGATGAACAGCCCGAAGCTGATGATGTAGAGGACCGCCTTGAAGTTCGCGTCCGTGAGGAACGACGCGAGCGGCGCAGCGAGCACGTCACCCATCAGCGATCGCCCTCCCCGTCCGCGGTCGGCTTCGGCTTGTCCTTGAACATCTCGAGCATCCTGTCCGTGACGACGAAGCCGCCGATGACGTTGATGACCCCGAAGAGGAGCGCGACGAAGAGGATGATCGTCGTCCCGCTCCCGAGGTCCGAGCCCTCCGCGAGGAGGACGAGGCCGCCGAGCACGACGATCCCGTGGATCGCGTTCGTCCCCGACATGAGCGGCGTGTGCAGCGTGTTGGGGACCTTCGAGATGACGGCGTAGCCGACGAACCCGGCGAGCACGAGGATCGCGAGGTTCTGGACGAGGCTCCCCGCCTCCTCACCGGTGCCGGTGAGGGCGAGCATGGACTGCAGGGTCGACATCAGGCGGATCCCTCCACGGTCTTCTTCGCGCCGTCGTGCGTGATCTCCCCGTCCCGGGTGATGCACGCGCCGGCGATGATCTCGTCGTCGAAGTCGAGGCTCAGCTCGCCCTCCTCGCCGAGGAACAGCTCGAGGAGCGACTGGATGTTGCGGGCGTAGAGCTGCGAGGCGTGCTGCGGCATCTCGGCGGCGAGGTTGAGCGGCGAGACGATCGTCACGTCGTGCTTCACCGCGACCTCGCCGGGCTCGGTGAGCTCGCAGTTGCCGCCGGTCTCCCCCGCGAGGTCGATGATGACGCTGCCGGGCTTCATGCCCTCGACCGCCTCCGCGGTGACGAGGCGCGGCGCCGGACGGCCGGGCACGAGCGCCGTCGTGATGACGACGTCGAAGCCCTTCGTCTGGTCCGTGAGCGCCTGCTGCTGCTGCGCGCGCTCCTCCTCCGTGAGCTCGCGGGCGTAGCCGCCCTCGCCGGCCGCCTCGATCCCGAGGTCGAGCCAGTCGGCGCCGAGGGACTCGACCTGCTCGGCCGTCTCCGGCCGCACGTCGTAGCCCGCGGTCTTCGCGCCGAGCCGGCGGGCCGTCGCGAGCGCCTGGAGGCCCGCGACGCCGATGCCGAGCACGAGGACCTTCGCCGGCGGGATCGTCCCCGCCGCGGTCATGAGCATCGGGTAGAAGCGGCCCATGTGGTGCGCGCCGAGGAGCGCGGCCTTGTAGCCCGCGACGTTCGACTGCGACGAGAGCGCGTCCATCGACTGGGCGCGTGAGATGCGCGGGATCGCCTCCATGGCGAACGCCGTCACGCGCTTGTCGCGCAGCGCCTTCACCGTGTCCGCCGCCGTGAGCGGGGCGAGGAAGCCGACGAGGACGGTGCCGTCCCCGAGCTTGCCCACCTCCTCAGGCGTGGGAGGGGCGACCTTCACGACGACGTCGGCCGTCCACACCTTCGTGGCGTCCGACGTGACCTCGGCACCGGCCTCGGAGAAGACCTCGTCGGGGAGGAGCGCCGCAGCGCCCGCTCCGGACTCGACGACGACCTCGAGGCCCTTGCCGGTGAGCTTCTTGACGACCTCGGGGACGAGCGCCACTCGGCGCTCCCCCGCGACGGTCTCCTTGGGTACACCGAGCCGCATAGGGGGCGGCACGCTAGCCGAATCGTCTCCTGACACACCGTCCGGTCACCCCGGCCGTCCGGGGGAGGCGACCTCCCCCGGACGGCGAGAGACCGGTCTCAGCGCGGCGCGCGAATCGGGAGCGCCTTGCGCTCGAGAGCTGCGACCGCCTGCGCGGTCACCCAGACGGGATCCTGCTCGCTCGTCCGCGAGTAGCGGACGCTGCCGTCGGACTGCACCAGCGTGCGCAGATACGAGATCGGCGACCGTGATCCCTTCCGGCGCACCTTCGACGGGTCGCGCTTCGCCGCGACGAGCGCCTGGATCGCGAACGCCGTCGACTGCGCGTTCGACCGACTGCCGAGCCCGAAGCCCCCGTCCGACCGCTGCCGCCGGGTGATGTACCGGATGCCGTCGGCGACGGCGCCCTTCCTCGTGCTGCGCCCGGCGGCGACGAGCGCCTGAACCGCCGCGGCCGTGTCGTCGATCGAGCTGCGCGAGCCCCGGCGACCGTGACCCCAGCCGCCGTCCCGGTTCTGCTGCTCGGCGACCCACGCGGCCGCCCGGCGGACCACCATGTTCTTCTTGGACCGACCGGCGGCGCGGAGCGCGAGGATCCCGAACGACGTGAGGTTCGTGAGGCGGTCGAACGAGTGGTCGCGGTCCCGCTTGCGGAGCAGGTCCTTCACGAGGTCGCGGCCGCGGACGTCGCGGACGCCGCGGCCCGCCGCGCGCAGCGCGAGGATCGTCCGCTCGAGATCGCCCGTCGAGCGCACCGAGGAGACCCGCCGCTCGATGTAGGCGGTCGCCGAGTTGCCGTCCCGTCGCGTGCGGCTCGGCTCGCGCCCCGCGGAGGCGAGGCCCATGACGGCCCAGCCGGAGTAGAGCGGCGAGCTGCGCGCGGAGGGCGAGGAGCCGAAGCCGCCGTCGTCGTTCTGGGCCCGGCGCAGGTAGGACACCGTCTTGCTCGGGGCGTCGCTCGCCCGCGCGGTGGCGGCGTGCGCCTGCGGGGCGCCGACCGAGCCGGTCGCGGCGAGCGCAGCGACGAGGGCGGCGAGCGCGACAGCGAGGCCGGCGGCCGGGGCCGGGAGCGGCCGCCAGGTGATGTCGAAGCGCGCCCGGTACCGGCGCAGGACGCGAACGAGGAGCGGGCCGAACGCGAGGCAGAAGACGACGTTGCCGGCGGCATGCGCGACGTTGAACCACAGCGAGGCCGCGCTGATGGCGAGGAACTGGTCGAGCGTGTGGCTGCCGGAGAACGTCACCCACGTGCTGAAGTCGAGGATCGCGCCGTAGACGAAGCCCGCGGTCATGCACGCGATCGCGAGGGGCCAGCGCCCGAGGTCGCGTCCGCACGTCGCGGCGAGCACGGCGCCGAGGACGCCGACGAAGCCCCAGGCCCCCATCTGCCACGGCGTCCACGGTCCTTGCCCGAAGACGAGGTTCGAGGCGAGCGCGGAGACCGCGCCGATCGCGAATCCGGGGGCGCCGCCGAGGACGTAGCCCGCGAGGAAGATGATGTCGGTCGTCGGCTTCACGTTCGGCAGCGGCGCGAACGCGAGCCGGCCGAGCGCCGCGAGCGCGGCGACCGTCGCGACGAGGGCGAGCACCTTCGAGGACGGGTGCGAGCGCTCGTACCACGTGAACCCGGCGAGGAGCGCGAGCGCGAGGATCGAGAACGAGGCGAGGGTCCAGGTCATGCGGGTGCCTCCTGGGTCGGGGCGGGGCGGGACGTGAGGGTCGGCGCGCTCATGGGCGCACCTCGACGGGGGTCATGCGGCCGCGGAGCAGCTCCGCGCCTTCCTCGGGCCGCAGCGCGCGGCCGGCGCCGCCGAGCACGCGGGCGGTCTCGGTCGCGAAGTACCAGCCGCCCGCGAGGACGTCGCGGACGTCGGCGTCGGCGATCGGCCGGCCGTCCGCGAGGAGGACGACGCGCTCGGCGAACGCGGCGGCGAACTCGGCGTCGTGGGTCGCGACGACGACCGCGCTCCCCGTGCGGGCGATGCCGGCGAGCCGCTCGGCGAGGGCGCCCTTCGCCGCGCGGTCCATGCCGCGCGTCGGCTCGTCGAGCAGGACGACGGGAGGCGGCGGGCCGTCGCCGAGGACGATCGCGAGCGCGAGCCGCTGGCGCTGGCCGCCGGAGAGGTCGCGCGGGTGACGGTCCTCGAGCCCGCCGAGCCCGACCGCCGACAGCGCCTCGGGCGCGGCTTCGTCGCCGACGCGCTCGTGGAGGACGTAGTCGCCGGGGTGCTGGAGGAGGAGAGCGACGCGGCCCGCGGCGCGGACCCGCCCGCGGCTCGGCTGCTGGAGCCCGGCGGCGTGACGCAGGAGCGTCGACTTCCCCGCGCCGTTGCGTCCCATGAGGACGACCCGCTCCCCGGGCGCGACGGCGAGGTCGACGGCGCGGAGGATCGCGCGCCCGCCGTCGAGCTCGTGCCAGAGCCCGGAGATCTCGAGCGCCGGCGCCCCGCGCTCCGCCCCCGCGAGGACGCGGTCGCGCAGCCGCCCGAGCGGGGAGCGCCGGGCGGCGCTCGACGGCGGGCCGGCGGGCGCGACCGGCGCCTCGGCGTCGTCGGGGAGGAGGCCGTGCCCGCGCAGCGTCGCCCGGGCGGCCTTGACGCTCGCGGGCAGCGGACGCAGCCCGAGCCGCTCGAACATGCGCGCGCCCGGCGTGAGGAGCGCGGGGTGGTTCTCGGCCGCCCACGCGAGCGCCTCGGGCGGCGAGGCGTCGCAGACGATCCGCCCGCCGTCGAGGACGACGAGGCGGTCGGCGTGGGCGAGGCAGCGCTCGAGCCGGTGCTCGGCGAGGACGATCGCGGTCCCCCACTCCTCGTTGAGCCGCCGCAGCAGCCAGACGAGCTCGTCGCCGGCGACGGGGTCGAGCTGGGAGGTCGGCTCGTCGAGGAGCACCACGCGGGGCCGACCTGCGAGCGCGGCCCCGAGCGCGACCCGCTGGAGCTCTCCGCCGGAGAGCTCGTGGGTCGAGCGGTCGAGGAGCGACTCGATGCCGAGGGCGAGCGCGGCCTCCTCCACGCCCCGGGCGACGGCCTCGGGCGCGTGCCCGCGGTTCTCGAGCGGGAAGGCGAGCTCGGCGCGGACGGTGCCGAGGAGGCTCTGGGACTCCGGGTCCTGGAAGAGGCTGCCCGCGACCGCGGAGACGTCGGCGGCGCCGTGCTCACGGGTGTCGAGGCCGCCGACGACGAGGCGACCGCCGAACTCGCCGCCGTGGAAGTGCGGCACGAGCCCGCCCGCGGCGCGCAGCAGGGTCGACTTGCCGCTCGCGGAGTCGCCGGCGAGGACGACGAACTCCCCCGGCCCGACGGTGAGCGTGACGTCGTCGAGCGCGGGCCGCTCGGCGTCGGGATAGCGGTAGCTGACGCCCTCGGCACGGAGCACGGCGCTCATCGCTCGATCCCCCGGCGGTCGAGTCCCGGCAGGGCGGCGACGAGGGCGACCGTCATCGCGAGCGCGATCTCGGGAGCCCCGGCCGGAGCGTCGAGCTCGGGGTACGCGGTGAAGTCGCCGACGCCCGCGAGGCGTCCGCCGACGAGGAGCGCCGCGATCGCCGCCCCGCAGACCGCGTAGGCGAGGTCGTGGCGCGACCAGGGCCGCGGGGGCCCGGCCCCGGCCCGCCGCGCCGCCGGGGTGCCGTAGCCCCGCACCTCGAGCGTCGCCGCGACGTCGATCGCGCGGTCGAGCGCCCCCGAGGTGACGGCGCGCAGCACCGCGACACGGGCGCGCGTCCCGGTCCCTCCCCCGTCCGGCCGGCAGCGGCGGGCGAGGTCGAGCCGGCGCGCGTCGCGGGCGAGGACGGGGACGGTCCGGGTCGCGAGCGCGGCCGTGAGCCCGCTGCGCAGCGAGACGCGACGGAAGATCCGCAGCAGCTCGTCGGGGTCGACGGCCGCGGCGAGCACCGCGCAGGCGAGGATCACGACGGCGACGCGGGCGCCGAGGACGAGGCCGTAGACGAGCGCCTCGAGGGTGACGTCGATCCGGCCGAGGGGCGGCAGCTCGCCGAGCCGCGCGACGACGGTGAGCCCCTCGCGGACGACGATGGCGTTGACGAGCGCGAAGAGGAGCGCGAGCGGCACCGCGAGGAGCGCGGCCCGGCGCACGGCGTCGAGCACGCCGGCGCCCGCGGCGACGAGCACGACCGCCGCGGCGACGCCCGCGAGGACGATCGGGTTCTCGACGAGGCCCGCGAGCGCGAGGACGAGGCAGAACGGCGCAGCGACCGAGGCGCGGGTCGCGTGCAGAGGGCTCGCGATCCGGCGGTAGGTCATGGCGTCGTCGCCGTCCCCTCGGCGTCGTCGGCGGCTTCGACCTCGGGGAGCGGCACGTCGCCGCCGGGCGTGACGGCGAGCGCGAACGCCCGGTCGAGACGCGCCTCGCTGAGCGCGCTCGTCGCCGCACGCAGGCCGGCGGCGTCCGTCCCGGTGACGACCCAGACGGGCGCCTCGTCCTCGATCCGGGTCGCCGCGATGAGGCCGGTGCCGGGGCCGAGCGTGCGCGTCACCCGTCCTCGCGGATCGAGCGCCTCGATCGTGCGGCCGTCGGCGGCGATCCGCGCGAAGACGCCGCTCTCCTCCGGGCCGCTCTCGAGACGGCGCGCGACTCCGTCGGCCCGCACGGCCTCCCAGGGCCCGACGAGGACGCGCAGGGTCTCGCGGGCGAGCGACGTCCGCAGGCCCCCGCTGCCGGGGGCGATGCCGACCTCGACGAGCCGGTCGCGCACGGCGCCGCACTCGGGGCTCTCCGTGACCGGGCACTCGACGCGCACGGGAAGCCGCCGGCCCTCGAACCCGCGGACGAAGGGGTCGGGGAACGCGCCGACGACGGCGGGAATCGTGGACGTCACGCCCCAGTCGTGGTGGTCCCACCAGACGCGGTCGCCCTCGCGCAGCTCGTAGGAGGCGGCGCCCTCCTCCGCGGCGACGCCGTTGACGAAGTAGAACCAGTCGACGGGGCGGCCGTCCTCCTCGCCCCCGGAGATGCCGTCGATCGACTGGACGAAGCCGCCGCCGTACCGGGTCTCGACGTCGGCGTTGCGCTGCAGGAGCCTCATCGCCGTGTCGGTCCCGGGCGCCTCGGTCTCGTCGATGCGCTCGATGAGACGCTGCCCGAAGTCCTGCGTGACGGTGAGGCGGGTGTCGGTGGCCGGCGTCCCCGCCCCGAGCCCGCAGGCCACGAGGGTCGCGCTCGCGAGGAGCGCGAGACAGGCCGCGGCGGCGCGGCGCATCGGAGCGGGGGCGGGCATCGTCTAGCGCTCCACCTCGAACACGACGCGGTTCCGCGTCCGCTGCAGCGTGTCGTCGACGTTGCCCGCGGCGTCGGTGACGCGGACGTCGAGGACGTAGCGGCCGAAGCCGGCGCGCTCGGGCATCTGGTAGCTCCACGGCGTCCGGTCGCCGATCTCGAACCACTCGCCGCGGGAGGCGCCGCAGCGGGACATCTTCACGAAGCGCTCACGGTCGGCGTCGAAGGTCGTGCAGCTCTTCCCGCCGCTCTTCTTCTCGCGCGTGCGCGTGATCCTCAGCTCGATCTTCGCGATGCCGCCGAACTCCTCGTCGACCTCGCCCTCGAAGACCCGCGGGCCCTCGCCGCGGTCGAACCGCTGCTTCTCCTTCACGGAGGTGATGTCGCCGCGACCGGCCGTCTTGTCGGGGGTTCCGCAGCGGCCGTCGTCGCCGTCGGTGACGCACGGCGCCGCCGCCTGGGGGACGCTCGTGCCGCAGAGGCCGTCGGAGCCCGTCGTCACGCAGATGAGCTGCGTCGCGGGGGGTCGGTCGCCCTTCGACGCGACGAGCAGGAACGGCCCGCCGTTCGAGAGCGAGAGCGTCGCCCGGCCTTGCGCGTTCGTCGGCGTGCCGTTGACCGAGGCGCCGCTCGCCGGCTCGACGGCCGTCGTGCTCGCGAAGTCGGGCGGCCCGCCGAACGTCGTCGAGGACTCGGTGACCGCGACCGTGAACGGCGTGTTCGGCGCGACGGTGCGGGGCGCGGTGAGCTGCATCGGCTCGCCGGCGAAGCAGCCGGAGGTCGCGCCCGCGCAGGCCGGGTAGAGCTGCACCCGGTCGCCGTTCGCGACCTCGACGCCGCACAGGCCGGTGCTCGCGGCCTTGCCGTTGAGGTAGAAGGCCCAGTAGCGCCCGGTGTCGAACGTGTGCGTCTCGCCCTTGATCGCGTCGACGCCGAAGCCGAGGCCGTCGAACCAGGTGCCGGCCCACTGGCCGCCGGTCGCGACCTCCAGGGCGCCCGCGCCCGAGGTGCCGGTGCAGGCGTGCGACGGGTCGGCGTCCTTGTAGACGGGGCGGGTCGTCGTGGTGACGGGGACCTGCGGCAGGAGCGCGCCGCCGTTCCCGACGGCTTCGACGGTGACGGTCGCCGGCGCTGCGGCGGATGCGGCGGACGGCACGGCGAGAGCTGCGGCCGCGGCGAGACCTCCGATGAGGAGACGACGGGTGCTGCGAGGCAAGAGGGCCACCCCTTTCCACGAGGGCGTATGGGCTTGAGCGGTCGGAGGCAGGTCTCCTGGCTCCCGGGCCCACCCCTCCGCGCCTTCCCAGTCCCTGTGCGGACCAGTGGCCGGCGCTCCATGCGCCTGCGGACGGGCCTCCCCGGTCACAGTGGCGGGTCCGCGCCGGATTCGCACCGGCTTCCCTACGCCACCGACCGTGATGACGCGCGCAGTGTAGCGCTGCGGCGCCCGGGATGGCAGCGCCGCATCTGGGAAGGTAGGTCACATGACCGTCAACCTCACCCGCATCTACACGAAGCTCGGCGACTCCGGCGAGACGCACCTCGGGGACATGAGCCGCGTCCCGAAGAACCACCCGCGGATCGAGGCCTACGGCGAGATCGACGAGCTCAACTCGCACCTCGGGCTCGCGCGCGCGAGCGTGACGTTCTCGGCCGAGGTCGACGGCTGGCTCGGCCGCATCCAGAACGACCTCTTCGACCTCGGCGCCGACCTCTCGGTCCCGCACGAGGGCGACAAGGAGCGGCTCCGCGTCGACGCTGCGCAGACCGCCTGGCTCGAGGAGATCTGCGACAAGGTGAACGCGACGCTCAAGCCGCTCAAGAGCTTCGTGCTCCCCGGCGGGACGCCGCCGGCCGCGCACCTCCAGGTCTGCCGGACCGTCTGCCGCCGCGCGGAGCGGCGCGCGATCCTCGTCGAGGACGGCAACCCCGAGGTCGTGAAGTACCTCAACCGCCTCAGCGACCTCCTCTTCATCCTCGCCCGGGCCGAGAACGGATCCGAGGAGCCGCTCTGGGAGCCCGGCCGCTACCGCTGAAGCCCGGGCGGCGGGGGCGGTCCCGCCGTGCGCGACGATGCGCGCGCGAGGAGGCGCGCGAGCGCGACGGCGAGGAGGGCGGCCAGCGCCGCGATCCCGATGGCGCCCGCCGTCCAGGTCGGCCGGGTGAGGAGATGCTCGGCGACCTCGTCGCGCCGCGACAGCGCGACGACCGCGACGGCGGCCGCCGCGCCCGTCCCGACGGCCATCGGGGCGAGGCGCTCGACCGGCCGCGCCGGCCGGTCGGCGATCCACGCGCCCCAGCGCGGCGTCCGCTCCGGCCGGCGTCGCTCGAGCGCCGCGAGCGCGGCGGCGGCCAGGAGCACCCAGACGGCGGCGTTGAGGTAGCCGCCGACGACGTCCGACGGCCAGTGCCAGCCGAGGACGAGGATCGCGTAGCCGACGGCGATCGCGTAGCCGCCGCCGACCGCGGCGGCGGCCGGACGCGCGCGGGCGGGGAACGCGAGGACGGCGAGGAGGCCGATCGTCATCGCCGCGCTGGCGTGACCGCTCGGCCACGAGGCGTCGCCGATCGCCGCGGCGCCGAGCCACCCGTCCGGTCGCGGGGTCGCGAGCAGCGGCTTGAGGAGCGTCGTCGTCGTGCCCGCGGCGACGAGCACGACGGGGATCGCGGCGGCGAGCCGCAGCCGCCCGCGCACGATCGCGACGATGATGAGGAGGAGCCCTGCGAGCGCGTAGGGTGCGGGGTCGGCGAGATGGGCGACGTCCGCGACGAGCGGCGTGAGATCGGGGCGCTGCAGCTCGACGAAGCCCTGCAGGGCCTGGCCGTCGCGCGCGCCGAACGACGGGGCGAGAAGCGCCAGGACGCCCGTGAGGGCGAAGCCCGCGAGGCAGGCGAGGGCGAGGAGGAACGGCGGTCCGGGACGGCGGGGCATCCGACCTCGAGCGTACCGTCGTCCGGTCTCCGGCCTGCCGGGCAGGGACCCCGCACCGCGCGTCGTACTCCACCGCATGACCACCATCGGCGAGATCCCCAGCTGGATCGGCTTCCACGCCGAGGACGCCGACGGCGTCCCGCTCGGTCGCGTCGTCGCGGTCCATCTCCCCGACGCACGCACGCCGGGCGCCGCGCCCGAGGTCGGCCTCGAGGTGCGGCTCGGCGACGGCTCGCACGCCGTCCTCTCGGCGCTCGGCGCGCACCGCTCGGCGGACCGCGTCCGCCTCGCCG
Source organism: Paraconexibacter sp. (assembly GCF_059438195.1). NCBI lineage: Bacteria > Bacillati > Actinomycetota > Thermoleophilia > Solirubrobacterales > Paraconexibacteraceae > Paraconexibacter > Paraconexibacter sp. Next base: position 65,803 of record NZ_JBLKKY010000008.1, on the reverse strand, counting down.
TCGTCGCGGGGACCGTCCGCGCGCACGCGCCCGGATCCGAGGGGCTCCCCTCGCCGGTGCCCGCCGACGCGGTATAGGGTCGGCGCATGGGGACTTCGAGCGGCGGGCCGGACGGCGAGACCCTCTACCGGGGCGCGGCGGCGATCGCGTTCCTCATCGGGGTCGGCGCGCTCATCGCGCCGAAGCAGCTCGTCCGGCTCTACGGCATGGATCCGGAGGAGATGACCGGGACGAGCGCGTTCGGATGGCGCCTCTTCGCCGCCCGCAACATCCTCATCGGGGGCGCCGCGCTCCGCGGCAGCCAGGTCGCACGCGACACGACGCTCGCCCTCCAGGCCCCCGACCAGCTCATCTTCCTCCACGCGTTCCGCACGCGCTCGATCCCGCGCCCGACCGCGATCCTCGCGATGATCACGTCGGGTGCCGTCGCCGCGATGTGCGCGATCGCGCGCTCGCGCGGCTGAGGGGCGGGCGGCGGCGCGAGACGCAGGAAGCGCCCGCCGGGGAGCGCGATCCTGCGCCTCGCGGGCGCGGCGTCAGCCGAGCTCGAAGAGGATCTGCCCCGCCTCGACGGCCTGACCCTCCTCGCAGCACACCTTCGACACGGTGCCGCCGTCCTCGATCTCGAGCGGCATCTCCATCTTCATGGACTCGAGGATCGCGACCTCGTCGCCCTCCGCGACGGCGTCACCCTCCTTGACGAGGATCTTCCAGACGGTGCCGGTGATGTGGGCTTCGATTCGGATCATCAGATCCACTCCTCTCGCATCGGGTCGGATTCTTCGGCGACGATCGCCGCCGTGCGCGCGGCGACCGCGCCCTTGAGCTGGGACTTCACCTTCGCGTAGACCGGGAGCGCCGCGAGCGCGGCCGCCCGTTCGACCGCCGTCTCGACGAGCGCGTCCGCGGCGACGACCTCGTCGGCGACCTCCGCGTCGACCGCTTCGCGCGGCGACAGCGGGCGGCCCGTGAGACCGAGCCGCCGGGCGACGCCCGGGCGCAGCTCCGCCTGGACGACCGCGAGCGGCACCGCCGGGTACGGGACCCCGGCCTGCACCTCGGGCAGCCCGAGGCGGGACTCGCCGTCGGCGACGAGCCGCAGGTCGCAGGCGAGCGCGAGGATGAGGCCGCCGGCGAGCGCGTGGCCGTTCACCGCGGCGATCGTCGGCACCGGCGCCGAGTAGAGCGCGTGGACGACGCGGTTGAGGCCGTCGACCATCGCGCGCCGCTCGTCCGGCCCGTACTCGCCGACGAGGCGCGTGTCGATGCCGGCGGAGAAGCAGGACCCCTCCCCCGTGAGCACGATCGCGCGCCCGTCGGCGGCCGCCCCCTCGATCGCCGCCTCGAGCGCCTCGAGGAGCGGGATGTCGAGCGCGTTCACCTTCGGGCGGTCGAGCCGGACGAGGGCGATGCCGTCCGCCGGCGTCTCGACGCGGACCGCGTCGCTCTCCGTGTCTGCTGTCATCGGCCTTCTCCTCGGGGCGTGGGTGTCGTCGGGTGTGCTCGTAGTCTTCGGGTATGCGTCGCGACCAGGCGATCCTCGAGGCCGCAGCGGACCTCTTCCTCGAGCGAGGCTTCCACAACGTCCGGCTCGACGACATCGGCGAGCGCGTCGGCATCACGGGACCTGCGATCTACCGCCACTTCGCGAACAAGGAGGAGATCCTCGTCACGCTCTTCGACCAGGCGATGGATCATCTCCTCCTCCTCGTCGCGGTCGAGGATCCGGACCGGTCCGACCCGCGCGCGGTCCTCGACGCGCTCGTCCGCGCCCAGGTCGACTTCGCTCTCGCGGATCGCCGGCTCGTGAGCGTCTACGCACGCGAGGGGCGCTCCCTCTCCGATCCGTGGCGGCGCCAGGTGCGGCGACGGCATCGCGAGCACGTCGACCGCTGGCGATCGGCGCTCGGCGCGTGCCACCCGCAGCGGACGGAGGGCGAGATCCACAGCGCCGCGCACGCCTGCATCGGGATGACCCTGTCGGTCGCTCAGTGGCCGCAGGAGGCCCGCGAGACCCCGGGCCTGCGCGATCTCCTCATCTCGATGCTCCGCTCGGCGATCGCGGCGCTCGACGAGGTGCCCGTCGAGCCGCCGATCGGCGAGACCGCCCCCGCTCACGACGTCGAGTAGGAGCGCGGCAGCCCGAGGCTGTGCTCCGCGACGTAGTTGAGGAGCATCTCCCGCGAGACCGGCGCGATCCGCATGAGGCGGACCGTCCACCAGAGGTCGGTGAGGCCGTACTCGGTGGCGAGGCCGTTGCCGCCGTGCGTCTGGATCGCCTGGTCGACGCAGCGGATCCCCGCCTCCGCCGCCGCGAACTTCGCCATGTTCGACGCCTCGCCCGCGGGGAGGCCCGCGTCGTGGAGGGCCGCGCCGCGCTCGAGCATGAGGCGAGCGAGCTCGAGCTGGATCTTCGCCTCGGCGAGCGGGTGCGCGATGCCCTGGTGGGCGCCGATCGGCGTCGACCAGACCGCGCGCTCGTTCGCGTAGCGAGCCGCCTCCTCGAGCGCGAGACGCCCGATCCCCGTGCAGATCGAGGCGGCGATGAGCCGCTCGGGGTTGAGGCCGTCGAAGCCGATCCTCAGGCCGTCCCCCTCCGGCCCCACGAGGCGCTCGGCCGGGACGCGGACGTCGTCGAGGAAGAGGGTGAACTGGCGCTCGGGCGCCGTGATCGCGGTGGGGATGACCTGGCGGTCCAGCCCGGGAGCGTCCGCGTCGACGAGGAAGAGCGAGAGGCGGCCGCGGCCGCTCGCCTCGTCGACGCCGGTCCGGGCGACGAGGAGGATGGCGTCCGCCTCGTCGACGCCCGAGATGTAGGTCTTCGTCCCGCGGAGGACCCAGTCCTCGCCGTCGCGACGGGCGACGGTCGCGATCTCGTGGCTGTTGGAGCCGGCATCGGGCTCGGTGATCGCGAACGCGAGCTTCGAGGTCCCGTCGCCGATGCCGGGCAGCCAGCGGTCGCGCTGCGCCTCGGAGCCGTGCCGCGAGAGGATCGTCCCGGCGATCGCCGGCGAGACGAGCAGCAGCAGGAGCGGGCAGCCGGCCGCCGAGAGCTCCTCGCTCACCATGCAGAGGTGACGGAGCCCGAGGCCACCGCCCCCATGGGACTGCGGGATGTTGATCCCGAGGTAGCCGGCGGCCGCGAGCTCGTCCCAGAGCTCGTCCGCGGACTCGCCGCGGCGCGTCGCCTCGAGGAACCGCTCGCGTCCGTAGGCGCGCGCGATGCCACCGACGGCGGCCCGGATCGCGAGTTCCTCGTCCGTCTCGCGAAGCGGAGTGACGCCTCCGCTCTGCAATGCCTCGCTAACTGCGCTCTCGGCGTTCATCAGGCCCGATATTACGGGTTCCTTGCGCATGAAGTAAAGCGCGAATAACCTCTGAGTGGCCACCTACACGACGGAGGAGACCCATGGCTGCAGCAGAGCGCGCGACGCTCGGCATCTCGGCGTTCGCACCCGACATCGCGGGGACGGTGCGGATCGCCGCGGCCGCGGATCGCGCGGGCTTCGACACGATCTGGACGAGCGAGCTCTTCAACCGCACGGCCACGATCGCGCTCGCCGCGATGGCCGGCGCGACCGAGCGGGCGAAGCTCGGCTCGGCGATCGCCTACGGCGTCGGGCGCACGCCCCTCACCCTCACCGCCGAGGCGCGCGACCTCGACGAGCTCACCGGCGGGCGGTTCATCCTCGGCCTCGGCAACGGGACGAAGAGGATGATCTCCGACTGGCACGGGCTCGACCCCGAGGCGCCGGCGGTGCGCATGGAGGAGCTCGTCGACCTCGTCCGCCGCCTCTGGAACGTGCACGAGACGCCGGTCGACCACGAGGGGCGCTTCTACCGGCTGAAGTTCCGCCCGATCGACGGCACCCCGCCGCCGGTGAGCCCGCGCCTGCCGGTCTGGACCGCGGGCGTCAACCCGCGCATGGTCGAGACCGCCGGCCGCGTCGCCGACGGCATCATCGGCCACCCGATCCTCTCCCCGAAGTACCTCGACGAGGTCGTGCGGCCGAACGTCGAGAAGGGCGCGGCCAAGACCGGCCGCGACCCGAAGGACATCGCCATCTCGAGCATGGTCATCAGCGTCATCCACGACGACGCCGACAAGGCCCGCGACGAGGCGGCGCGGCAGATCTCCTTCTACGCCTCGGTGAAGAGCTACGAGACCGCGTTCGCCGTCGACGGCTTCGAGAAGGAGGCCCGCGCCGTCCAGGAGGCGTTCCGCAACCGCGACATGGACGGCATGCGCCGGGCGATCACCGACGAGATGGTCGACACGCTCGCCGTGACGGGGACGGCGGAGGACGTCCGCAAGGGCCTCGAGCGCTACGACGGCGTCCTCGACCACGCGATCATCTACTCGCCGACGCACACGATCAGCCACGAGCGCGTCGAGGAGAACCTCTTCTCGCTCATCGACATGGTCGGATCGCGGGCGGGCCAGGTCGCCTGACCCGGCCCCGCGCGTCGCGGGCGTGTGGCGTTCCGGCGACGCGGAGCGTCGCCGGAACGCCACACGTCGCGGACGGCGCGCACGTGTGGAGATCCGGCGACGCGGAGCGTCGCCGGATCGTCGTACGCCGCGCGCGGCGTCAGCCGCGGATGACCGCGTGACGGCGCGCGAGCCGGTCCTGCCGGCTCTTCGCGGCGTAGTGCCCGAAGCGCACGATGAGCTCTCGGCGCAGCTCGTCCCCGGGGATCACCGAGTCGACGTAGTTCGCCGACGCGATCCGGAAGACGTCGAGGTTGGACTCGTACTCGGCGCGCTTGGCCTGCACGAACGCCTCGCGCTCCGCCTCGTCCTCGATCGCCTCGATCTTGTTCGCGTAGATCGCGTTCACCGCGGGCTCCGGGCCCATGATCGCCATCCGCGCCGTCGGCAGGGCGATGATCGCGTCGGGGTCGAACGTCGCCCCCGACATCGCGAGGTACGCCGCCCCGTAGGCCTTGCGCACGACGACGCAGATCCGCGGGACGGTGCACCCGGCGATCGCGGAGAGGTACTTCGCGCCGTGGCGGATGATCCCGCCCTTCTCGACCTCCTTGCCGACCATGAAGCCGGGCGTGTCGGCGAGGAAGAGCAGCGGGATCCCGTAGGCGTCGCAGAGCTGCACGAACTGCGCGCCCTTGTCCGAGCTGTCGGACGTGAGGATCGCGCCGCGGAACTTCGGCTGGCTCGCGACGACGCCGACCGGCTTGCCGTCGAGCCGCGCGAAGGCCGTGATGAGCTCCTTCGCGAACCGGGGCTTGTGCTCGAAGACGGTGTCCTCGTCGAAGAGCGACGCGAGCAGCTCGCGCATGTCGAACGGCTTCTTCTCCTCCTCGGGGACGATCTCCGAGATCGAGCGGCCGGCCGCCGGCGGGCGCGGCGGCGCGATCGGAGGCTCGTCCTCCCAGTGCTGCGGCAGGTACGAGAGGCAGCGGCGGGCGAGCGCGATCGCCTCCTCGTCGTCCTTCGCGAGGTGGTCGCCGAGACCGCTCACCTGGCAGTGCATGCGCGCACCGCCCATCTCCTCGGCGGTCACCTCCTCGCCCGTCGCCATCTTCACCATCCGCGGCGAGCCGAGGAACGCGCTCGCGTTGCCGTCGACGAGGATCGTCGCGTCGCAGAACGCGGGGATGTAGGCCGCGCCGGCGGGCGAGGGGCCGAAGAGGATGCAGATCTGCGGGACGTGTCCCGAGGTCTGGCACTGGGTGTGGAAGATCTTGCCCGCGTGGCCGCGGTCGACGAAGAGGTCGAACTGCTCGTCGAGCCGCGCGCCCGCGGAGTCGACGAGGAAGAAGAGCGGGCAGCGCGAGCGCAGCGCCTCCTCCTGCACCCGGTGGTACTTGCGGATCGTCTCTCGGCCCCACGCCCCGGCCTTCACGGTCGGGTCGTTCGCGATGACGCACACCGGCCTGCCGTCGATGCGGCCCATGCCGGTGACGACCGCGTCGGCGGCGAGGCCGTCGTCCATCGTGCGGGCGAGCAGGCCGTCCTCGACGAACGAGCCCTCGTCGAGGAGCAGCTCGAGCCGGCGGCGCACCGGCAGCTTGCCCTGGGCGGCGACCGCCTCTCTGGCGCGCTCCGAGCCGCCGGCACGCGCGACCTCCGCGCGCCGCGCGAGCTCGGCCTCGAGGCCGTCCGCCGTCCCCTGCTCCGTCTCCATCCCTGCCTCCGTGGACACCGTCGTCTCCTCCGTCAGTCGTTCGTCGCCCGCCGGGCCTAGCGCGCCTGCCACCGGGGCGGTCGCCCCTCCTGGAACGCGCGCGGCCCCTCCTGCGCATCCTCGCTGAGATAGACCGGCTCGTAGAGACGATCTCCCATCTCGAGGCCTTCGCGCCACCCGTGCTCGGCCGACCCGTAGACGAGGGCCTTGCCGGCGCGCACGCTCAGCGGCGCGTTCGCCGCGATCTTCTCGGCGAGCGCCTGGGTCTCGGCGGCGAGGTCGGCGGCCGGGACGACGCGGTTGACGAGGCCCACCTCGTAGGCGCGCTGGGCGGAGACCGGCTCGGCGGTGACGAGGAGCTCCATCGCGATGCGCGGCGGGATGAGCCACGGGAGCGGGGCCGCCCACGGCGCGCCCCTCCCCCACCGCGCCTCGGTGATCCCGAAGCGCGCGTGGTCGGCGGCGAGGCAGAGGTCGCACATCTGCGCGAGGAGGAACCCGCCGCCGTACGCGATGCCGTTGACCGCCGCGATGACGGGCTTGTCGAGATGGACGTTGCGCCCGAGGTAGGGCATGTAGTCGGGCGGCGGGACCTTGAGGCCCGTCGCGGACATCTCCTTGAGATCGCCGCCCGCGCAGAACGCCTTCTCGCCCGCACCGGTGAGGACGAGCACCTTCGCGTCGTCGTCGCCGGCGCAGCGCTCGAACCCGGCGCGCAGACCGTCGCGCACCGGCTCGCTCAGGGCGTTGTGCGCCTCCGCGCGGTCGATGGTCAGCCAGGCGACCGCACCGGTGACCTCGTAGCGGACCGCCTCGGCATCGCTCACGCCCCGGCCTCCGGCAGCTCCATGCGCGAGAGGATCGTGCACATCGACTTGCCCGTCCCGTCGAAGCGCAGCGTGCGGGTCGCGCCACCGCCGAGGGCCCCGTGGAGGACGACCTGGAAGGCGTGGATCTTCGGCAGCGGGTACACGGCGACCGGCCCCTCGACGAGGCCCTCCATGTGCTGCTGGATCGCCTCGGGGACGAGGTGGCGCTCGATGACCTCGTAGGCGTCGGCATCGCGGGCGAGGACGACGACGTTCGACACGTCGCCCTTGTCGCCCGACCGGACGTAGGACAGGTCATGCAAGTGCATGCGCGAGCTCCTTCGCGGTCGACACGGTGACCTTCTCGGTGATGGCGTCGCGCGGCACGAGCGTCGGCCACAGCGCGATCACCTTGCGCACGGGCGCCGGCGCGCTGAAGGCCGTCCCGACCGGCCCCGCGGTCGCCGGAAGCAGGAGCGCCCGGCGGGCCGCTTCCGCCTCGGCGCGCGTGCGCGTCTTCACGACCATCCGGAAGTCGATCTCGTTGGGGTCCTGCTGCGGGCGCGGGCCGACGGGGCCGGCGAGGGCGTCGACGCCGAGGCGGTCGTAGCGCTGCTCGACCGGGGTCACCCCGATGTACTCGAGCCGCTTGCGCACGAGCTCCTCGCACCAGTCGGCCTTCTCCAGCGTGTCGGGCCACGAGATGAGCGCGCGGCTCTCGGCGATGAAGCCGTCCTCGTAGCCGATCTGGACCTTGAGGGTGTCCGGCCGCGGCCGGCCCGTCATGCCGGTGAGGCGGACGCGGTCCTTCCCGACCTCCTCCACCTCGACGCCGTAGAGGTCGACGACCGCGTCGGGGAGGAGGTACTCGCCGGGGTCGTGGACCTCGTAGAGGAGGTGCTCCTTGACGGTCCACTGGTTGATGATCCCGCCGGACCCCTCGACCTTCTCGATGACCGCCGTGCCGTCGGCGCTGACGTCGGCCAGCGGGAAGCCGAGCTTCCAGACGTCCTTCGCCAGTCGCCACTGCGACGACATGCCGCCCGAGCACAGCCCGGCGCACTCGAGCACGTGCCCGATCGTGAGGGCCGCGCCGATGCGCTCCCAGTCGCCGCCGTCGAAGCTCCACCCGAAGTGGTGCATGAGCGCGCCGCAGTAGAGGGCGGAGTCCGCGAGCCGGCCGCCGACGACGACGTCCGCGCCGTCGCCGAGCGCCTCGACGATCCCGTCGGACCCCGTGTACGCGTGCGCGGCGACGATGCGGTCGGCGATGCGGCCGACGTCCTCCTCGCCCGTGTCGAGGTTCGCGAAGCTCCAGCCGGCGGCGCGGATCTCCTCGATGCGGTCGGTGAGGTCGTCCCCCTCGATGACGCCGACCCGGAGGTCGTCGTGACCCTGCGCGCGGGCGACCTCCGCCGCGGCGAGCCCACCCGCCGGCGGGTTCGCGCCGCCGCCGTTCGTGATGATCTTCACGCCGCTCCGCCGCGCGGGCGGCAGGACCTCCTCGAGGATCGGCGTGAGGTCAGGGATGTGCCCCGCCTCCGGCTTGCGCAGCTTCGTGCGCTGGAGGATCGACATCGTGAGCTCCGCCAGGAGGTCGAAGCAGAGATAGTCGATGTTCCCCTTGTCGGCGAGCTCGGCGGCGGGGTCGACCATGTCGCCCCAGAAGCCCGAGCCCGCCCCGATCCGGCAGTTCTCTCGCATCCCGCTGCGAGCCTATGCGCCACGCACGGGCACGCCATCACTCTGCCGGAGCGAGTTCGTGCCCCGACGGGGGTGATTCGCTGCACCCGGGGCGACCGGGCGTCTACGGTGCGCGCCGACCTCGACGAGAAAGGCCGCGCCCATGCACCTCGCCCTCACCGACGAGCAGCAGCTCATCCGGCAGTCGGTCCGTGACTTCACGACGAACGAGATCGTGCCGCGGGCCCGCGAGAACAGCCGCAACCACCACTTCGATCTCGAGCTCGTCCAGCAGATGGCGGAGCAGGGCTACCTCGGGGCCATCGTGCCGAAGGAGTACGGCGGCCCCGGCCTCGACTACCTCTCCTACGGGCTCATCCTCGAGGAGGTGAGCATCGGGTGCTCGTCGATGCGGACCGCGATCTCGGTCCAGACCTCGCTCGTCTGCAGCGCGATCCTGCGGTGGGGCACCGAGGAGCAGAAGCACGAGACGCTCCCCAAGCTGTGCTCGGGCGAGTGGCTGGGGTGCTTCGGCCTCACCGAGCCCGACACCGGGTCCGACGCGGCGAACCAGCGGACGCGGGCGACCCGCGTCGACGGCGGGTGGTCGATCAGCGGCCAGAAGATGTTCATCTCCATGGGCTCGCACGCGCGGCTCGCCCTCGTGTTCGCGCAGACCGACCCGAGCCTCGGCGGCCGCGGGCTCGGGGCCTTCCTCGTCGACGCCGAGGACCCAGGGTTCAGCACGCAGAAGATCGAGGGGAAGATGGGCCTGCACGCCTCGGACACCGCGGCGCTCTCGCTCGACGAGGTCTTCGTGCCGGACGGCCGCGTCCTCGGGGAGATCGGGGAGGGGTTCAAGATCGCCATGACGACGCTCGACTCCGGCCGCTACTCGGTCGCCGCGGGATCGGTGGGCGTGTGCCAGGGCTGCGTCGACGCGTCGGTCGCCTACGCCCAGGAGCGCGAGCAGTTCGGCCGGCCGATCGCCTCGTTCCAGCTCGTCCAGGCTCTCATCGCCGACATGGTCGTGAAGACCGAGGCCGCGCGGATGCTCGTCTGGCGCGCCGGCTACCTCAAGGACGCCGGGGAGCCGAGCACGACCGAGACGTCGATCGCGAAGCTCTTCGCGACCGAGGCGTCGGTGTGGTGCGCGGACGCCGCGATCCAGGTCCACGGCGGCTCCGGCTACGTCGACGACCACCCCGTCGAGCGCTACTACCGCGACGCACGGGTGACGACGCTCTACGAGGGCACGTCGCAGATCCAGAAGCTCATCATCGGCCGCGCGGCGACGGGGATCAACGCTCTCGTCCCCGCTGCCGCCTGAGGACGCGCGGACCGCGGGGCGGGTCAGGGACCCGACTCGCCCTCGCCGTTCATGAGCGTGAGGTAGCGGGAGACCGCCTCGGCGCGGTTCGACACGCGGAGCTTGCGCAGGACGTGCTTGACGTGGGACTTCACGGTCCCCTCGGCGATGACGAGCTGCGTCGCGATCTGCGCGTTCGTCGCCCCGGTGCCGAGCAGGGCGAGCACCTCGCGCTCGCGTCGCGTGAGGAGCGCGTCGAGCTCGGGATCGGGCGCGACCATCCGCGCCGCCGTCTGGACGGCGGCCGTCCCCGAGCGCTCCCCGCCGCTGATGATCGCGACCCCTCCGTCGGAGATCTCGTCGAGCACCGCCTCGGTCGAGTGGAGCATGCCCCGCACGTGGTCGCGCTGCGCGGCGATGCGCTCGGTGAGCGTCGCGCGCTCGACCGCCCACGCGAACCCCTCCGAGAACGCCCACAGGAGGTCGCGGTCGATCGTGTCCATGGGGCGCTGCGTGAAGATGCAGTCGCCGTGGGCGAAGCCGATGACCCGGCCCTCGAAGATGACCGGTGCGGCGACGTAGGACCTCACCCCGTAGGCCTCGACGAGCGGCTTGAAGGTGCGCTCGTCGTTCGGCGCGTCGTGGACGATCGCGGGCGCCCGGCGGCGGAGCATCTCGGTCTCGATGACCATCGAGCGCAGGGGCACGCGCTTGGCGTTCGTCACCTCGAGCAGCTCGGCCGCGGAGCCGGGGTCGCCCTCGACGTGGACGCCGATCGGCACGAGCTCCGAGCCCTCGACGCCGAAGACGACGCTGCGGTCGAAGCCGCAGGCGCGGCAGAGCTCGGCCGGGACCATCTCGAGGAGCCGCTCCATCGTCGGGGCGGCGTGAAGGCGGGTGAGGGCCTCCTGGACGCGCGCGAGCCCGTCGAGCCGCCGGCGGGTGCCGTGGTCCCGCAGGTCCCGCTGGGCGGCGTAGATCCGCGCGACGATGTCGCACGCCGCGCGGACGTCGTCGCGCGGGCTCTCGTCGGGCATCTCGGCGATGTGCTCGAAGAGCGCCTCGACCGCCGCCTCGAGCGAGGCGACGATCGCGTCGAAGTCGACGGTCTCCGCGTCCGCGGCGATCGCCTCGTCGTCGATGAGCGTCGCCGCTTCGTCGAGCAGGCCCCGGCTTCGCTCGATGAGCCCGGTCCACTCGGAGCCCAGCGGCCGCGCGCGCGGCTGCCGGCGCTGACGTCGTGCGAGCGTCGCCATCATGACCTCCCCGTCATGAGGAGGGAGTATTGCGCGCTGGAGGCGCGCACGGGAGAACCGGTCGTGGGCAGCCCGCCGCAGCGGGCCACCCACGAGGGGGTCAGGGCTTGCGCGGCGCGCGGGCGGACGGCGCCGGCACGGCGGTGCTGCACTTGCACTGCACGAACGCCTCGCGACAGCGGGAGCAGAGGGCCATGTCGAACTCTCCTCGATGGGACGACGGTCACCCTCCTGATCGGCTCCGCGGACCATGAAGTTGAGCGCGACGTCGGCCAAGAAGGCGATAATCGGCAGGTGGCCGATGCGCAGGCCGATCTCGCTCGCGGTCGCGAGCTCGTCGACCGGCGCGAGTGGGCGGACGCTCGCGCGGCGCTCGCGAGCGCGGATGCGGAAGCCGCGCTGTCGGGCGAGGACCTCGAGAGGCTCGCGACGACCGCGTACATGCTCGGCGACGACGAGGCGCGACTCGACGCGCTCGCGCGCGCGTACCGCGCGCACCTCGGCGTCGGTGACGTGCGCCGCGCCGCCCGATGCGCGTTCTGGGCGGGCGTCGACCTCGCTCGCAGCGGCAGGACGAGCGGCGCGAGCGGCTGGTTCGCTCGCGCGAGCAGGGCCCTCGACGAGCTCGCCGAGGAGACCGTCGAGGGCGGCTACCTCCTGCTGCCGCGCATCTTCGGGCACGAGGCGGCGGGCGAGTGGCGCGAGGCGGCCGACATCGCGGCCGAGGCGGCGGAGATCGGCCGCCGCCTCGGCGATCCGGACCTCGCCGCTCTCGCCGCCCACGAGCGCGGGCACGTGCTCGTGCGGCTCGGCGAGGTCCGTGAGGGTCTCGTCCTCCTCGACGAGGCGATGGTCTCGGCGACCGCGGGCGAGCTGTCGCCGATCGTCACCGGGATCGTCTACTGCGGCGTCATCCTCGCCTGCCAGGAGGCCCACGACCTCCGGCGCGCGCAGGAGTGGACCGCGGCGCTCACGACCTGGTGCGAGGCGCAGCCCGACATGGTCGCCTTCACCGGGCGCTGCCTGCTGCATCGCGCGGAGCTGCTGCGCACGCGCGGCGGCTGGGACGACGCTCTCGACGAGGCGGGACGCGCGGTCGAGCGCAGCCTGCGCGCGGGCAACCGCGGCGCCGCCGGGGAGGCCTGGTACCTCGACGGCGAGATCCGGCGGCTGCGCGGCGACGAGACCGGCGCCGAGGAGTCCTACCGCCGGGCGAGCGATCACGGGCGGGACCCGCAGCCCGGTCGCGCGCTGCTCCGCCTCGCGTGCGGCGACCGCCGGGGCGCCGCGGGCGCGATCCGCGCCGCGCTCGAGGCGACCCGCGACCTCCATCCGCGCGCAGAGATCCTCCCCGCCGCCGTCGAGATCGCGCTGGCGACCGGGGCCCGCGACGCTGCGCGAGCCGCCGCCGAGGAGCTCGCGGCGCTCGCGGACCGTCTCTGCAGCGACGTCCTGAAGGCAGAGGCGGCGACGGCCGCCGGCCGGCTCGCGCTCGCCGCGGGCGAGGCCGGAGAGGCGCTCGCCGTCCTGCGCGACGCCACCGCGGCGTGGGATGCGCTCGACGCGCCCTTCGAGGGGGCGCGCACGCGCGTCCTCGTGGCGGTCGCGTGCCGCGCGCTCGGCGACGCTGGCGGCGCCGATCTCGCGGTCTCCGCGGCCCGCGCGGTCTTCGCGCGCCTCGGCGCCGCCGCGGAGCTCGCCGCGCTCGACGCGTCGAGCACGGGCGCGGCCTCCGGCGCCCGCCACCGTCTCACGGGTCGCGAGCTCGAGGTGCTCCGGCTCGTCGCGGCGGGTCGCAGCAACCGCGACATCGCCGGCGAGCTCGCGATCAGCGAGCACACGGTCGCCCGCCACGTGCAGAACATCTTCGCGAAGCTCGGGGTCTCCTCGCGGACCGCGGCGGGCGCCTTCGCCTTCGAGCACGGCCTGCTCTGACCGACGGTCGCCGAGACGCAGCTTCGTGCTCGCAGAGGTCACGTTCCTGCATCTCGCGACATGGAGTGACGGCCGGCGGTGACGCCGGCGTGGTGAGAATCGACCACGTGGATCGGCGCGTCGTGGCGGATGCTGGCGATGCGCGGCCCCCCCGCCGCGGCCTAGCGTCGTCATCGACCCCCCTGACCCCGAGGAGGAGCGATGAGCACGACGGCGAGCACGAACCCCTACACGGTCGCCGAGGCGCTCGCGACGTCATGGATCGCGAGGAGCGACGAGATCGAGCACGTCGGCGCCCCGGTGCGGGAGCGGATGGTCGAGGCGCTCGACCCGCGGCCGGGGGACGTCGTCCTCGAGCTCGCCGCGGGGGCCGGGGACACCGGCTTCGCGGCCGCGCGCCGGCTCGGCGACGCCGGCCGGCTCATCTCGACCGACGTCTCCCCCACGATGGTCGACGGCGCACGTGCGAGGAGCGCAGCGCTCGGCCTGTCCCGGGTCGAGCACCGCGTCGCCGACGCGCAGCGCACCGGGCTCCCCGACGCCGCCGTCGACGGGGTGCTCTGCCGGTTCGGCTACATGCTCATGGACGACCCCGCCGCGGCGCTCGCCGAGACGCGCCGCGTCCTCCGGCCCGGTGGCCGGCTCGTCCTCGCCGTGTGGGGACCGCCTCCGGCGAACCCGTTCTTCACCACGATCGGCGCGGTCCTCGCCCGCCGCGGGCACGCGTCGCCGCCGCCCCCGGGCGCACCGGGGATCTTCGCGCTCGCCGACCCCACGGACCTCGGCTCACGGCTCGCCGCCGCCGGGTTCACGGGGGTCGACGTCGAGGAGGTGCCGGTCACCTTCCCCTTCGACGGCGTCGACGCGTACCTCTCGTTCGTCGAGGACACCTCCGGCGTCCTCGCGCTCGCGCTCCGCGCGCTGGACGGCGCCGAGCGCTCGCGCGTCGCCGAGGAGGCCGGCGCTGCGCTCGAGGCGGTGACCTCCGCGGGCGGCGGCGCGATCCCGGGGCTCGCGCTCGTCGCGACCGCGCACCGGCCCGAGGGGTGATCGCGATGACCTCGGTGCGGCCCCTCACCCTGCGTGACCGGCTGCTCGACGGGCTCGGGGCGACAGAGCGGATCACCGACGTGGGCGGCCTCCCGACGGCGATCGTCGAGTCCGGTGCCGGACGGCCGCTCGTCCTCCTCCACGGTCCGGGGGAGTCCGCGGTGAACTGGCGCTGGGTGCTCCCTGCGCTGGCGGCCCGGCATCGCGTGCTCGCGCCCGACCTCCCCGCGCACGGCCTCACGCCGCCGTCCGCCCCTCCGGTCGAGGACACCGTCCTCGACTGGCTCGACGAGCTCCTCGCGACGCAGTGCGAGGAGCCCCCGGTCCTCGTCGGCCATGTCCTCGGCGGGGCGCTCGCCGCGCGCACGGCCGCCCGCGGCCGTGCGGACGTCCGGCATCTCGTGCTCGTCGACGCGCTCGGCCTCGGCGCCTTCCGCCCTCGACCGCGGTTCGCGCTCGGTCTCGCGGGCTTCGTCTCGCGGCCGAGCGAGCGCAGCTACGAGCGCTTCATGCGCCAGTGCGCAGGCGACCTCGACGTGCTGAAGACGCGCATCGGCGAGGACTGGCCGCTCTTCTCGGCCTACAACCTCGAGCTCGCGCGGGCGCCCGCCGCCAAGGACGCCGGCCGCGTCATGCGCCGGCTCGGCGTGCCACGGATCCCCGACGAGGACCTCCGCCGGATCACCTGCCCGACGACGCTCATCTGGGGCCGCCGCGACCGGGCGATCCCCCTGCGGACCGCCGAGCGGGCCCACGAGCGCTTCGGCTGGCCGCTCCACGTCGTCGACGAGGCGGCCGACGACCCCCCGCGGGACGAGCCGGAGGCGTTCGTGCGCCTGCTGGAGGTGGCGCTCGACGGCTGAGGGCGGAAGGGATGAGTGCGCGCGCGCTCACCGGGCAACGCTCCGGCGATGCCGGACGGCGACAAGGGCCTCGAGCGGAGCATCGGCCCCGGCCTGCTCCTCCTCTTCGTCGTCGGGAACATCCTCGGCGCGGGCATCTACGCGATCGTCGGCGAGGTCGCCGGCGAGAGCGGCGGCGCGATCTGGGCGGCGTTCCTCGCCGCCGGCGTCCTCGCGGCGTTCACGTGCGCCTCGTACATCGAGCTCGCGACGAAGTACCGCAAGGCGGGCGGCGCAGGCCTCTACGCCGCGAAGGCGTTCGGCCGCCCGTGGATCACGCTCGTCGTCACCGTCGCCGTCGCCGCCTCGGCGATCACGTCGGCGGCCACCTCGGCGCGGGCGTTCGCCGGGGACTACCTCGAGGCGTTCGTCTCGCTCCCGACCGTGCCGGTCGCCGTCGCGTTCATCGCGCTCCTCACGGTCGTCAACTTCGTGGGGATCTCGGAGTCGCTCAAGGCGAACGTCGTCCTCACCGGCGTGATCATCGCGGGGCTCCTGCTCGTCGTCGGGGTGGGCGTCGCCTCCCTGCTCTCGGGCGACGCGGAGACGGGCCGGCTCACCGACACCGGCGGGGACAAGGCGGCTCCGCTCGCGATCCTCGGCGGCGCTGCCCTCGCGTTCTTCGCCTTCGTCGGCTTCGAGGACACCGCGCAGATCGCCGAGGAGACCGATCGCCCGTCGCGCACGTACCCGGTCGGCCTCATCGGCGGCCTCGCGGTGACGCTCGTCATCTACCTGCTCGTCGCGGTCGCGACGGCCGTCGTCGTCGCCCCGGGCGACCTCGCGCAGTCGACCGGCCCGCTCCTCGCCGTCGTCGAGCGGGGCTCCGCGATACCGCCCGAGGTGATCGGCGGGGTCGCGCTCATCGCGCTCACGAACACGGCGCTGCTGCAGCTCATCGCGAGCTCGCGGCTCCTCTACGGCATCGCGCAGCGGGGTCTCCTCCCCCGCGCGGTCGGACGCGTCCACGAGGGGCGGCGGACGCCGTGGGTCGCGATCATGATCGTGGGCGTCGTCGCGATGGTCCTCGCCGGCACGGGGAAGCTCGGCGGGCTCGCCGACACGACGGTGATGCTCCTCCTCACCGTGTTCGTCGTCGTCAACGTCGCCGCGCTCGTCCTGCGCCGCGACGACGTCGAGCACGAGCACGTGCGGGTGCCGACGGTCCTGCCGGCGATCGGCGCGGTCGTCTCGGCGGGCCTCGTCGTCTACACCGGCGTCACCTCGGACGCCGGCGTGCTCGCGCGCTACGTCGGGCTCCTCGTCGCGGGTCTCGTCGTCTACGGGGTGCAGCGCGGCGTCGCCGGCCACACCGACCAGCTCGACGCCGACGACCTCGCCTAGCGGCTACGGCGTCTCGGTGACGGTGACGGAGCCCACCTCGATGCTCGTGATGTCGATGTCGCGCGCGATGTAGTCGCTCCCCGATCCGCCGTCGCAGATGACGCTCACCCCTTCCGTCCCGCCCGCGACCTGCCGCGCCCCCTGGAGGGCGATGCTCGCCGATCCGCTCCCGGGGACCGACGACTTCCCGAGGTCGAGGTCGACGCCGCCGGCGACGAGGCGGCACGTGACCTGGTACGCCGTCGCGACGCGGTTCTCGATCCACAGGGACGAGCTGATGAGGTAGGTGGCCGGCCCGGCGAGATCGGTGGAGGCGACGACCTGGGGGGCCTGAGACGTGACGACTCGGCCCACGTTGCCATGCTGGAAGGCGGTGCTCGGGCCCCGTGGCCCGGTCGGCCCCGTCGCGCCCGTCGGTCCGGGAACGCCTTGCGGGCCCGCCGGACCCGGAGGGCCCTGCGGGCCGACGCGCCCCGTTGCGGTCGAGGCGGCCGCCGCGACGATCGTCGCCGCGTCGAAGCCGTCGAGCTTGTCGGCGTTGAGGTTCTCGACCGTGCCCGTCGCGTTCGGGCTGATCGTGAACGGGACGAGTCCGTCGGTGCGGAACGCCGCGGCCGGCCCCTCGGAGAGGTTGACGTGCCGCGTGCACTCCTTCGACGGCCGGCGGCACCCGTAGACCGCCGCGCCGCCCGCGTCCTCGCCCGTCGAGATGTTGCTCTGCCGCGTGCCGTAGCGGTCGCCCGTGACGCGGGAGATGATCTCCGTCTCCTTCGTCGCGGTCCCGTTGCGCACGCCCTCGCGGATCGCATCGCCCGTCGCCGCGACGACCGGCACCGCGGCGAGCACCGCGAGGAGCGCCGCCGAGACGAGCACCGCCCTCAGCGTGGGCCCGCGTGACCCACGCTCACCCCGCGGCCGCCGGCCCTCGTCGCCCTGCGCCCCTCCGGCATCATCAGCACTCCCCAGCATCCCCGCCCTCCCTCGATCGGACGCCCCCGGGCGATGCTACCCAGCCGGAAGGCGAAACGCGAGGCGTGTCGCACGAGTCCCGGCGTCAGCGCGCCCCGCCCCAGCCGGCCCGCAGCACCCGCAGCGCGTTGCCGGAGCAGATCGACTCGCCGTCGGCGGCGCCGTAGCGCTCGAGGAGGGCGTGCTCGAGGTGGCGGAGATCGCGCGCCGAGTCGAGTCCCGCCGCGGTCGGCTTGATGAAGCCGTCCAGATCGGTGCCGATCGCCACGTGCCGGTGCGATCCGGTGATCTCCGCGATGCGGTCGATGTGCCGGCCGATGACGTGGAGCGAATCGGCGAACCGCCTCGTCCGCCGGCGGCGCAGGCCGTCGTTGAGCTGGTGCTGGGCGAGGATGAGCCCGATGACGCCGTCGCGCGCGGCGATCCGGCGGACCCCCTCGTCGTCGAGCGCGTACTCCTGGCCGCCGAAGCGGTAGACGGAGTGCGAGGCGAGCACCGGCGTCCGGCTCCCGGTCTCGTCGAGGAGGTCGAGCGTGTCGCCGAGCGCGCGGTCGGACATGTGCGAGACGTCGATGAGCACGCGCTCGCGCGCCATCGCCCGCACCGCGGCGCGGCCGAGATCGGTGAGACCGATCTCCGGCTGACCGAAGAGCCGGCGGTAGACGGCATCGGGGATGAAGGGGATCGCCGGCGCGTTCGTCGCGATGCCGCGCCAGAAGAGGTGGGCGAGCGTGATGTACGCGACGCCGCGGCGGGCGAGCTCGGCGATGGCCGCGTCGACGCGCTCGGGCGTCTCCCCGAGATGGAAGCCGCCCTCGACGCAGTGGACGAGCGCGATCTCGCCGGCGGCGACGGCCTCGTCCAGCTCGGCCGGCGTCCGGGCGATGCGGGCGCGCCCGGGATGCCGGGACGCGACGTGGTCCTCGACGTGCTCGAGCTGCCGGAGGAGACGCGCGAGGTACTCGTCCTGCGGGCCCGCGCCGTACGGCTCGCCGATGTCGACCTCGTCGAAGAACGAGTAGAGGACCGAGAGCGCGACGCGGACGTCACCCTGGGCGAGCTCGGAGACGGTCACCCGCGGCCCGGAGGAGAACGAGCGGTAGTTGCCGACGCGGCTCGCGAGGCCGAGGAGGAGCGCACGCACGCGGTCGCGCACGCGCGAGCGTCCCTCGCGGGTCGTGATGGCGTCGAGCGGCGTGCCGCGCGCCGCCGGGACGAGGTGCATCGGGTAGTGGCTGTGGAGGTCGACGATCACGCCCGGACCCGCGCCGACTGTAGGCCCGTCCGCAGGCGACGGTCAAGCCTGGCGCCCGCGCGCCGGCGGCCGGGGTCAGCCGGTCGTGACCGGCCCGCTGCGGACGACCTCGAAGGCGCGGCCGGGGATGGTCTTCAGCTGCTCGAGGTCCTCGTCGTCCCAGCCCGGGTCGGCGGCCCCGCTGATGAACCAGTCGCTTCCGTTGTCGGCGACGATCATCCCGTAGCGCGCGAGTGCGTCCAGGATCGCGCGCGACTGACCGGTGTAGCGCGACCGGTCGAAGTCCCGCCGCAGCCGCAGCCGCAGACCCATCGGCGGCAGCGACCGGTCGGTGCTCGACGACGCGAAGTGCCGCGCGGGGGCGACGTAGCCTCGCTGGGTGCGCGAGACGGTGAACCGCAGCGCGTGGCGGATGCGGCCGGCGCTCGCCTCGTCGGCCCGTGCGAGACCCGGGAGGATCGGGAGCCCCGCGGCGTCGGCGGACGTCCAGCCTCGCGGCCGCGGGCGCGGGTCGCGGAGGTCGAAGACCGCTCCGGAGTCCGCGCGCCAGCCCGAGCCCTCGCGGAACGCGCGGTACAGCTCGTAGAGCTTGCACTCCCCCTGACGGAGCACGAGGACGTGCCGGTCGCCGTCGCTGCGCTCCCCGGCCTCGACGCGCGCGGTCGCGGGGATCGGGTACGGCCCGGGGTCGCTCTCGTCGCCGTAGGCGTCGAAGCGGATCGGGACGAGCGGCTGGTCCCGCGGGACGACCGCGAACGGGATGCCGTAGTCGCCGTGCCGGCCGGAGCCGAAGTCGGGATGCAGCGTGTCGTCGAGGCCGATCGACCGGAGGTACTCGTCGGAGCGCGGATCGACGGGATCGCGCGAGACGTCGCGGTTCCACGCGTCGTCGGACGGGAAGACCGGGCAGCCGCCGACGCGCGGCACACCGGTGAACGACGGCCGGCGGACCCGGACGGCCCGGGACGCCGAGCGGCCG
The DNA here is from genome assembly GCF_059438195.1 of Paraconexibacter sp. Lineage (NCBI taxonomy): Bacteria > Bacillati > Actinomycetota > Thermoleophilia > Solirubrobacterales > Paraconexibacteraceae > Paraconexibacter > Paraconexibacter sp. Next base: position 46,163 of record NZ_JBLKKY010000008.1, on the reverse strand, counting down.
CAGCGCCGCCCCGCGCAGGCGCGGACGGAGACGCGGTAGCGCCTGCCAGGTCGCAGTCCGCGCAGGCGCACGGAGCGTCGCGAGCGGCCGACGCGGCGGGTGCGGGTCGCGGGGGACGTCCGCACCTCGTGGCGCGTCGCGCCGCGCGCCCGCGGGCGCCAGCGGACGTCGACGGCGCCGTCGGCGCGGGCCGTGACGCGGAGGTCGGCGGGCGTCGGGAGGGTCGTCCCGGCGGACGCGCGATCCTCGCGCGCCGGGGTGAGCGAGAGCGTCGCGACGAGCGCGACGAGGAGAGCCGAGAGCGCCCAGGTCCGCATCGGCCCACGGTACTCCTCGCCCCGGCCCGTGACGACGGATGGACGATGCCGAGGCGGCGGGTCAGCCGGTCACGTCGACCGCGGCGAGGTCGCTGCGCTGACGGAGCCGGTTGTACGCGCTGCCGACGACGCCCGTGGGTCGCCGGCCGGCGGCGACCGGGAGCGTCGTCGTGCCGTCGACGTCCGCCTCGCGCACGACGCGGCTCGCGATGACGTGGTGCCCCTCGTGGAGGGTGATGTGGAGATGGCGCCCGCGGCGCCGGCGCCCGCCGCGAAGCGTCCAGGCGACCGTGACGCGGTCGCCGTCGATGCCCGCGACGCGCAGCTCGGGCGCGTTGGGATACGTGAGCCGGCCGACGGCGTGGATGACGCGCCCCAGCGCGACGCGCAGGCGCCGGCGGCGCATGCTGCGATGCCACGCGCCCGGCCGCTCCCACTTCGCGCCCTGCCGCGCCGGGCTTCGCGGCCCGGACCCGAGCCGCCCGCCGATCGTCCTCTCGGTGCTCCCCCACCGTCCGGGCCAGTCGACCCAGGGACCGAAGGGGACGACCGGGAGGTCGGCCCGCGGCCCGTCGTCGCGCGGGTGGTCGATCCCGACGAGGTAGGGGTGGGTGCCGTCCTCGAAGTACGAGGCGTGCGAGTGCGGGGCGACGTGGACGAGGATCCTGCGCTCGTCGTCGGGATGCAGGCGCACCTCGCCGCGACGCCAGCGGCGCGCCTCGCCGTCGTCGTGCTGGGCGAACGTCGCAGCGACCGGCTCGCCGTCCGGGCCGAGACCGATCTGCACCATCTCCCAGTCACCCTCGTGCTTTCCGAACCCGAAGAGGTTCTTCGGGTTGTAGAGGAACCAGAACCAGTACTGCAGCCACGTGTCGTCGCCGTCGCGGACGACGCGCCCGTACAGCCGCCCGCGGGTCTCCTCGTCCCACTCCATCCGCCGGGCGTCGCCGAGGTGGTCCGGCGCCATCGCGATGCAGTCGTCGTCCCTCGGCTCGAGCCCGAGCGGATAGCCGTCGAGCACCCCGAGGTGCAGCGGCGGGCTGCCGCCGGAGCGCGCGATCACCTCGCCGTCGCGGCGACGCAGGACGGTGCCCGCCGCGGCGACCGCGGACGACGCCGCGAGGACGCGGTAGTCGTACTGCGGGTCGAACACGAGGACGGGGCGATGGCGCTCGAGGAGCTCGCGCTCGGGGTCCGTCGCCATGAGGTCGCGACTGTAGGCAGGCCAGCAGGCGGCGGTCAAGCGCGCAAGGCGTCGTCGTTTCCCGCCGGCGGCGCGTGGGTAGCCGACAGGGGCGGAGCTGCACGGATGTCACGCACACCCACACGACCCGCGGCGCTCGCCGCGCTCATCGCGGCGACGCTCGTCGCCCTCGCGCTGCTGCCGCGAGTGGCCGCCGCCCACGAGTACGACGTGCGCGTCGGGATCGGCGACCAGCACGTCGAGATGTTCTCCCACCCGGCCTTCCGCGAGGCCGACCTGCGGCAGGTCCGCTACGTCATCCCGTGGAACGCGATCCACGACGAGGAGGAGCGGCTCCGCGCTCGGGTCTGGGTGAAGTCGGCGCGAGCGTCCGGGATGCGCCCGTTCATCCACGTCGGCACCGAGAACTACGCGCCGCGCGAGGGGCTGCTGCCGAGCACCGATCACTACGCGCGCGACGTCGGCCGGCTCGTGCGCTACTTCCGGCGCCTCGGCGTGCGGGACTTCGGCGTCTGGAACGAGGCGAACCACGTGAGCCAGCCGACGTACTCGAGCCCCTGGAAGGCGGGGCGCTACTTCCGCTCGATGTACCGCGCCGTGTTCGACACCTGCACCCGCCGGAGCTGCCGGGTCGTCGCGCTCGACGTCCTCGACCAGGACGGCGTCGAGAGCTACATCGCGCGCTTCTTCCACCACATCGGCCGCACCTGGGCGAGGCGGGCCCGCATCGTCGGCATCCACAACTACTCCGACGTCAACCGCCAGCGCCGCACCGGCACCCGCCGCATCATGCGCGAGGTCCGCGAGGACGCGCCCGACGCGCACTTCTGGTGGACCGAGACCGGCGGCGTCGTGAAGTTCGCGTCGAGCTTCCCGTGCGACCCGGAGAGGGCGAGCGACCGCATCAAGTACCTCTTCGGCATGGCCCGCGACTTCGAGGACTCCGTCCAGCGGATCTACCTCTACAACTGGACCGGCGCCGGCTGCGACGCGCGCTTCGACGCGGGCCTCATGGACACCGCCGGCGTCCCGCGTCCCGGCTACTGGCGGTTCCTCGCGCACATGGCGCACATGAAGCGCTGAGCGGCGCCGCGAGACGGGCCGGTCGCCCCGCCGCCCCGTCGCCCTCGCGAGATGCAGGAACGTGATCGAGGAGGTCACGATGCTGCATCTCGCGAGGTCAGTCGGTCGGGTTGCGGCGGCGCTCCCTCTTGACCGCGTACATCGCCCGGTCCGCCTCCCGCAGCAGCCGGACCGCGTCCACGTCGCCGCCGGACGCCACGACGCCCACGCTGACGCCCAGGCGCCACGCGCCTCCTTCGAGCGCCATCGGCTCCGCGACGGCCGCCTCGATCCTCGCGGCGGCTTCCCGCGCCGCGTCGTCGGCAGCGAGCCCGGCGCAGACGATCACGAACTCGTCGCCTCCGAGGCGCGCCACCGTGTCGGACGTGCGCACGGTCCCGGCGAGGCGCTCGGCCACGGTGGTGAGCGCGACGTCTCCGGCCTGGTGACCGAGGGTGTCGTTGATCTGCTTGAACCCGTCGAGGTCGAGCAGGAGCACCGCCACCCTCGTGCGGTCGCGCCGCGCGCGGGCGAGGGCATGGTCGAGCCGGTCCTGCAGGAGGACCCGGTTGGGCAGGCCGGTCAGCGGGTCGTGGAGCGCGCGATGACGATGCCGGTCGTGCAGCCGGTGACGCTCGATCGCCAGCCACGCGACGCTCGCGACCGTGTCGAGGAACGCGTGCGTCTGCGGCAGCAGCTCGCGGCCGGTCGGGGTCACCGCGAGGACGTCGCTCGGCGCCCCGGGCTCCCCGATGTCCACGCGGGTGCCGCCCGCCGGCACGGGCTCGTCGAGCCGCGGATCGCCGACCCGAAGGATCCGCACGTCGTCGATGAGCAGCGCGCGGCGGACCGCTGCGACGGTCTCGTCCAGCAGCCGCTCGGGGTCGGCGCCCGCCAGAGCGCGACGTGCCAGCTCGGCGACGGCGGCCTCCTCGCGCCTGAGGCGCTCGCGGTCGGCGAGGATCTGCTCGGCCCGCTCCCGCGCGTCGCGCTCACGGTCGCGAGCAGCGCGCACCTCGCGTTCGTAGCGCTGGCTGACGGTGGCGTCGGCGAGCGCGATGTGGATCAGCCAGGGGGCGCCGTCGTCGTCGTCGCGCAGCGTCGAGCTGAGGGACACCGGGAGCCGGGTGCCGTCCGCGCACACCACCTGGGCGCTGTCCTCGCGGACCGCTCCCATCGTCTCGAGCGCCGGGAGGTGGTGCGTGGTGTGGAAGGCGCGGATGCCGGGCGGCAGCAGATCGACGAAGCGCCGCACGCCGACGACGTCCTGCGCCCGGTACCCGGTCCACTCCGAGAACGTCGCGTTGACGTGCAGGATGAGCCCGTCGACGTCGGTCGTCACGTAGGCGCTGGGCGCGTGGTCGTAGAGGTCCTCGATGTCGAGCTGCGACGCGGTCGCGCGCGGCCCGTCGTGCCCGGTCGCGGTCACAGGAAGTCCTGGAGCGCGCGGACCGTCTCCTCGGGTCCGCTGAGCTGCGGATAGTGCCCGGTGGCGTGCAGGAGCACGAGCCGGCTGCCGGCGATCCGCGCATGCAGGTGCTCCGCCACGCCTTGCGGCACGATCGGATCCGCGGTGCTCTGCACGATCAGCGTGGGCACGGCCACCCGCTCGACGTCGGCCCGATGATCGGAGAGGAAGGTGACGTGCGCGAAGTGCTGGGCGATGCGGGCGTCCGCGTGCAGGAACGCGTCCTGGAGCTCCGAGGTCAGGTCGGGGCGCTCGGGCGTGTTCATGACGACCGGCGCCATCGCCCGCGACCACTCCGCGAAGTTGCGGTCGATCGACTCCAGGAGGTCGTCGACGTCCTGCCGGGTGAACCCGCCTCGATATCCGTCGTCCTCGACGTCGACGTAGCAGGGCGAGCCGCCGAGGAGCGCGAGCCGCGCGATGCGGTCGGGGTCGGCGTTCGCTGCCAGCACGCCGATCATCGCGCCCACCGAATGGCCGACGACGGCGACGTCCCGGAGGTCGAGCGCGGCGAGGATCTCGAGGAGGTCGTCCGCGTACCCGTGCAGCGAGCCGTACCGCTCGCGGTCGTAGGCCGCCACGTCGGATGCGCCGGACCCGACGTGGTCGAAGAGCACGACCATGTGCGTGGACTCGAAGGCGGGCGCCACGCGGTGCCACATCGTCTGGTCGCACGCGAAGCCGTGCGCGAAGACGACCGGCGGACCGTCCGAGCGGCCCGAGATCCGGACGTTGTTGCGCACGAGGACCGGGGAACGGGCGACCTCGTCGAGCACGGTTCCCGGAGGTATCGGCATGCCCGGCGGCCGGCGTGAGAGCGTCATCGCGCCAGGAACGACACGATCCGGCTGATCGCACGACGCTCCGGATGATTGACCGTCGATGCCGGGAGGCGTAGGCTCGAGCGACGACCACGACTGGAAGAGGCCCGCCGATGTCTCGCACGCTCACCGCGCTCCTGGCGGCATGTGCAGCAGCTCTCCTCGCTGCTTCGCCTCCCGCCGCTGCGAGCTCTTGGCCCTCGGCGACCCCGCCCTCGGGGCTCGTCGGCACGGGCTACGGGATCGGCGACATCGCCCCGGACGTCGTCGCGAAGGACCAGTACGGCGATCCCGTCTCCCTGCACCAGTTCTACGGGCGCGCGGTCATGCTCCACATCTGCGGCGCATGGTGCAGTCCCTGCCGGCAGCTCGCGCGTGACACCCCGGGCATCCTCGACGCCGCCGAGGCGGCCCACGGGCCCGACGCGGCCCAGATCGTCGAGGTCGTCGTCGACGGGTCCGCGCCTGGGCAACCCGCCACCCAGTCCCTCGCGACCGCGTGGGCGAACCAGCTGTCGCTCAACCGCGTCCCCGTCCTCCACCCCGACGGATCGGCCGCGTCGCCGGTCTCCACGATGATCGCCGACTACTCGCCGGACCCGACCCAGCAGGCGATCCCGCTCGTCGTCTTCCTCGACAGCCGCATGGAGATCGTGTCGAAGCAGGTGGGATACGCCGGCGAGGCGCACATACTCCAGGGCATCGCGGACGCCGTCGCGCACGCCGTCACCCCCGAGCAGGCGCTGGCCGCCCTCGACGACGACCTCGCGGCGGCCGACCTCGGCCCCGGCGTCTCGCGGGCGCTCGAACGCCGGCTCGAGGCCGCTCGCGACCACCTCGCGGCAGGCGACGACGAGGCGGCCGTGCGGGCGCTGCGGACCTTCACCCAGCAGGTCGAGGCGATGACGCCGTCGCAGATCGAGGAGGACGAGGCCTCGGCGCTCCTCGCGGGAGCCGAGGCGGTCGTCGACGCGATCGGGTGACGTTCGGCCGGCGCTTCGCGAGAACGTCGAAGGCCCCGCCGGAGCGGGGCCTTCGATCAGTACCGCCACGGGGATTCGAACCCCGGTTTCCGCCGTGAGAGGGCGGCGTCCTAGTCCCCTAGACGATGGCGGCAAGGACGGCCGTCAGGGTAGCAAGACGCTGCGGGGAGCGGCGCGACGCGGTTTGCCGCCCCGGAGGGCGGCGGGTGTCAGTCCACCCCGACGGCGGCCGGGTCGAAGTAGGCGGTGAAGCGGGCGATGCGGCCGTCCTCGAGCTCGAGGACGCTCACGCCGTCGAAGCGGACCGGCCGTCCGCGCCGCGTGCCCTCCCGGGTCCATTCGAGCGCGACCCGGTCGCCGTCCTCGACGACCGAGCGGAACTCCGAGCGGATGTCGTCGAACAGCGCGCGGTCCTGTTCCCAGAAGCGCGCGGCGCCCTCGGGGCCGGTCGACTCGTGGACGGTCGTGAGGTTCTCGGAGCGCGCCTGGGGCGCGTAGAGGCCGGCGATCGGCTCGGTGTCCCCGTCGGCCTCGAGGCGGCCGAGGGCGTCGATGAAGTCCTGGGCGGTGCTCATGACCGTTGCGGTGGGCAGAGCCGGCCGCTCCGACGCGCCGCGACGCGCGATTGGCGCGCACGCGGCGTCGTCGGGGCGGCCCGGGGCCTTAGAACCTCTTTCACAATGCGCGCCGCGTGAGCGCACCACCTCGCGGCGCCGGATCGGCGCGGGTCCATGCCGCCAATACCACCGGTATCGACTGCATGAACCCGCGCCGTCCGGCATCCGCGATCCGGCCCGCTCACACGACGCGCTGATTCTGAAAGAGGTCCTTACGGGACGAAGGTGACGGAGCGCTTCGCCTTCGCCGTCCCGGCGGACGTCGTCTCGGTCACCTCGACCGCCATGCTGATGCTGCGCCGCAGCCTCCGCAGCCGGTTGCGGAAGCGCTCGGCCGGCCGCAGGCGGATCGTGCGGGTCGCGGCGAGGACGTCGCGCGTCACCTTCGCGATCGTCGTCTTGCGGCTGAGCCCGAGCTTGCGGGCCTGCGTGCCCGAGACCGTGAGCCGCACGGTCGCCCTCCCCGGCATCGAGTACGTGGTGCGCATGCCGATGCCCTTCACGACCAGCGTCCGCAGGCGCATCTTCGCGTGCGGCGCGATCGTCACCTTCGGCGCCGTGGCGACCGGGGTCGTCCCGGTGCCGGGCGCCGGAGCCGGCGCGGCGGCGCCGACGTCCACCGATTCGCAGTCGGGGAGGTCGATGACGTCGACGGCGTCCGCGGTCACGCGATCCGCGCCGAAGCCGCACTGCGCGGTGTCCGACTCGCCGTCCCGGATGTTGATGATGTCGTTGCCGTCCTCCCAGCCGATGTAGCCGTCCGCGCTCACGCTGTCCATGCCGGTCCCGGCGTCGACGTTGTCGTTGCCGCCACCCGCCTGGATCGTGTCGTTGCCGGGACCGCCGAGGAGGAGGTCGTCGCCGCCGCCGCTCGCGAGCCGATCGTTGCCCGCGCCGCCGCTGAGCTGGTCGGCCATCCCGCCCGTCCCGAGGTCGTCGTCACCGCCCTCGCCGTCGACGACGGCGTACCGCGGGGAGAGCGCGCCGGCGGTGAGGACGTCGTTGCCGTCGCCGAAGCGGCCCTCGAGCCGCTCCCAGTCCCAGCCGCAGTCCGCCGTCGTCGGGTTGACCTGGCTGCAGCCGGCGCCGGCGACGACACCACCCGGGTCGCTCACGACGGGGGTGGTGACGCCGATCGTCACGACGTTGGCCTCGGGGCCGCCGACGACGCTGAGCGTCGTGCCCGAGAGCGAGGCGGTGGTCATCGCCGAGGCGGCCGCGGGCGCGACGCCGAGAGCGGCCGCCGCCGAGGCGACGAGGAGGGAGAGTCGAGATGGGCGCATGGCGGCCTCCGGGTGGGATGGACGTGGAGCGGCGCCCATCCTGAGCCGCGACAGTACGACGTGGATCCGTGGTGACTACGCGTGCCGACGCGGCAGTCCCGCGACCGCTCGACGGCTTGCCCGCGCGGGTGCGGACGCACGGAGGGCGGGGCTCTTCGCCCCGCCCTCCGGACCCGCGGTGTGCGCTGCGGCTTGGTCAGTCGTCGTCGGTCTCGGCCGGACGCGGCGGCGCGATCGTCGCCTTGCGGAAGCTCACGACGCGCTCGGTGCCGTTGTCGGCGCACTTCTTCTTCGTCTTCGAGACGCGGCCGATGAGCTTGATGCGGTCGCCGGCGGCGGCGTCGAGGATCGTCTGCTCGCCGTCGCCCGTGCGGTCGCCCGTGACGACCTTGAGGCGGGCGTCGTCGAGGGTGTAGGTGATCTGCTTGTCCTCGTCGGCGCGCGCGTGCTTGTTCGTGCGGTCGACGTCGATCACGACGGTGCCGTCGACGGTGCCGTCGGCGTTCTCGGTGAGCGACTGCGACACGAGCGTGCCGGCGGTGACGTACCCGCGGGTCTTGCCCTTGCTGCAGCGCTTCGTCGCGCCGACGGAGTTCCCGCGACGGACGGGGCGGCTCTCGGGCTTGCCCCGCTCGGTCTGGGCGCCGTTGCCCTTGCCCTCGGGCTTGCCGGGCCGGTCGGCATCGGACGGGCGCTCCGCGACGGCAGGGCCGGCGGCGAGGGCAGCCGCGGCGAGGCCGGCGCCGATGGTGGACATGGTGATTCGGGAGGTTCGTGACATGGTCATCGTGCAGTTCGAACGCCGCCGGAGGCGAAAGGTTGGGAGGTCGCTGAACGGCATGGGTCCGGTATCGTCATGCGTCCGCTCGCGGATGTGGCGGAACTGGTAGACGCGCACGGTTCAGGTCCGTGTGGAGGAGACTCCGTGGAGGTTCGAGTCCTCTCATCCGCATCGACGTGCCGAGGGCCCCGGTCGACCGGGGCCCTCGCCGTTCGCGGAGCTCTCTACAGCCGGTGACCGACGAACACCGGCTCGGGGTGCAGGTTCACGCCGAACGCGTCGCGGACGCCGTCCCGCAGCTCTCGGGCGAGCGCGACGAGGTCCGCCGTCGACGCCCCGCCGCGGTTCGTGATCGCCAGCGCGTGCTTCGAGGAGAGCGCGACGCGCCCCCCGGGCCCCTCGTGGCCCTTCCCGAACCCCGCGCGCTCGATGAGCCACGCCGCGCTGCACTTCACCTTCCCGTCGGCCTCGGGCCACGCCGGCGGCGCAGGGGCGTCCGGTCCGAGGCGCTCGGCCGCGCGCACCTCGAGGGCGGCGAACTCCTCCGGGCTCATGATCGGGTTCGTGAAGAAGGACCCGGCGCTCCAGGTGTCGTGGTCGGTGGCGTCGAGGACCATGCCCTTCCCCGTCCGCAGGCGCAGCACGGCGTCTCGAGCCTCGCCGAGCGGCACGCGTGATCCGGGCTCGACGCCGAGCGCACGCGCGAGCTCGGCGTAGCGCGCCTCCCCGCCTCCGGGATCGTCGCGGAGCGCGAAGGTGACCGCGAGGACGACGAAGTCGTCGGTGCCCTTGAAGCGGCTGTCGCGATAGGCGAACCCGCACTCCGCTGCGGCCAGGTCCCGCACCTGACCGTCGCGGCGGTCGAGGACGCGGACCGACGCGATCGTGTCGGCGACCTCCTGCCCGTAGGCGCCGACGTTCTGGATCGGCGTCGCGCCGACGAGTCCGGGGATCCCGGAGAGGCACTCCACGCCGGCGAGCCCCTCCTCGACGCAGCGGGCGACGAACGCGTCCCACGGCTCCCCCGCCGCGACGGTCACGTGCACGACGTCGCCGTCGCCGCGGGCGATCTCGACCCCGCGCGTCGCGACGTGGACGACGGTCCCCGCGACGCCCTCGTCGGCGACGACGACGTTGCTCCCTCCCCCGAGGACGAGGATCGGTGCATCCGAGCCGTCGGCGGAGCGCACCGCCTCGACGAGCTCCTGCTCGGTCCGTGCGCGGACGAGCCGCTCCGCGCTCCCGCCGAGGCGCAGCGTCGTGAGCGGCGCGAGCGGGACGTCCTCTGCGCTTTCCATCGCGCGGGATCGTCCCAGATGCCGTGCGGACGACCGCGCGCCGGGCGGTCGAGCGGCGGGCGGGACCGGTCAGCCGGACCGCGTCGCGCCGCGCGGCCGCGTGGCGATGAGGTCGGCGTCGGCGCGGCGCATGAGCGACTCGGCGTCGTCCCGGGGCGCGAGGCCCGCGAACCCGACGGCGATCGGCGCCCCCGCGCCGGCGAGCTCCGCGCGGATCTCCGCGATCCTGCCCTTCGCGTCCTCGAGCGTCGCCGACGACATGACGCAGAGGAACTCGTCGCCGCCGACACGCACGACGAGGTCGTACGGGCGCAGACGCTGCCGCAGGACGCGCACGACGGTCCGCAGCATCTCGTCCCCAGCGTCGTGACCCCGGGTGTCGTTGACGGCCTTGAGTCCGACGAGGTCGCAGAAGGCGACGGTGAGCGGCACGCCGCTGCGACGCGCACGGCTGATCTCGGCCGCGAGGTCGGTCAACCCTGGTCCCCGAGACCGGGCGCCGGTGAGCACGTCCGTCTCGCTCGCCGTCACGCGCTCCGCGAGCGCGCGCATCTCGTCGTCCGCCATCTCGCGATCATGCGCCGCGCGAGCGCGGTCCTCGGCCGCTGCGCGGCGCGACTCCGCCGCGAGCTCGATGATGCGGCGGATGATCGGCCCGCCCCGCCGCCCTCGCGAGCGCCAGGCGGCCTCGAGCTCGTCGGCTTCCCAGTCGCGGCGCTCCGCGCGCTCCTCGGACTCGCGCGCGAGCGCGTCCCGGCGGGCCCAGCGGTCCCGCCGACTCGCCGTCGGCAACGTCTCCGGGTTTTCCGACACGCCAGCGCTCATGTGTGTCTTTACCCGGCCCCCCGCCGCCACGACCGCGGATGTGGGTCGTCGGCGGGAGCTGGACGAATGTCGGGGAGCGCCGGGCGGCGCTGCCCCTCAGGTGCCGACCGCGACGTCGGCCACGGCGCGCAGGCCCGCGCGAAGCGCGTCGACGGCCTCGTCGCCGCAGGCGCGCGCTCCCGGGTCGATTCGCAGCGAGGCGAACCCGTGCGGCATGTCGTCGAAGCGCCGGACCTCGACGTCGACGCCCGCCTCGCGCGCCATCTCGCCGAAGCGCTCGCCCTGATCGCGGAGGATGTCCATCCCCGCGGTCGCGATGTACGTCCGCGGGAGCCGCTCGAGGGCGTGCGACTCGATGACGCTCATGCGCGGGTCCAGCTGGGCACGTGGGCTCGGGGCGTAGTGGCCGATCATGTCGCGGATCGACTGGCGCGAGAGGAGAGGGCCCTTCGCGAAGTGCGCCGTCGACGGGTAGCGGTCCATGTCGGCGTCGACGAGCGGGTAGATGAGCCACGCGAACGCGGGCTTGCGCTCGTTCGTGTCGAGGTGGAGGCAGACCGCGGCCGCGAGGTTGCCGCCTGCGCTGTCGCCCCCGACCGCGATCCGCGCCGGGTCGACGCCCAGCTCGTCGGCGTGCGCGACCGCCCACCGGTACGCCCCGCGCGCGTCGTCGAACGCCGCAGGGAACGGGTGCTCGGGCGCCTTGCGGTAGCCGACCGCCAGGACGCGGCACCGGGCACGGGAGGCGACGGCACGCAGCGTGGGCGCGTGGCTGTCGAGGCTCCCGACGACCCAGCCGCCGCCGTGGAAGTAGACGAGCAGGCCGTCCTCGGGGCCGGCGCCCTGCGGCTCGTAGAGCTTCGCCGGCACGCCCGGCCCGCCCGCGACGTCGAGCGTGAGGTCGCGCTCGCTGACGTCCTGCGGGCGCGGACCGCCGATGAGGTTGAAGGTCGCGTCGAGCGCCTTGCGCAGCGGGTCGAGCGGCCGGCGCGCCGCGACCTCGAGGAAGATCGTCGAGCCGGCGCACAACGCCGCGAGCGAGACGCTGAGGCGCTGTCCGTCGGCGGTCTTCAGTCCGGAACGCGAGCTCATGGCCTCACCCTACCCACGAGCCCTCACCCGATGCGAGGGGAGCAGGCCATGACGAGGCCCGGCCGACCTGCGAGGGTCCCGCCGATGGGAACGCGCACGTTCCGGGACGACCGCTCCCTCCTCCTCGACGTCTTCCGCGAGGTCGTCGAGCTCGCCGAGGGACCCGACGCCCTCGCGCTCCACGAGCGCGCCGTCGAGCTGGCGCGCGCCGCGCGCGCCGGGGAGGCGACCGCCGACGACGATCTCGCCGCGCTCGTCGCCTCGCTCGACGCGCGCGCGGCCGAGGTCCTCGTCCGCTCGCTCACCCGCTGGTTCCAGCTCATCAACCTCGCCGAGGACAACGAGCGCATCCGGCGCATGCGGGCGCGGGAGGCGAGGGAGGCGCCGGCGGCGCGGCGCGGCTCGGTCCGCGATGCGATCGAGCGGCTGCGGGACGACGGCGTCGGCGCCGACGCGGTCCGCGCGCTCCTCGACCGCGCCGAGATCCGCCTCGTTCTCACCGCGCACCCGACCGAGGTCCGCCGCCGCACGACGCTCGAGAAGCTCTCGCGCGTCTTCGGGGTCCTCCGCGACCTCGACGAGCGCCCCGCGCTGTCCCCTGCCGTCGCCCGCCGCCGCCTCGCTCCGACCGTGCAGGAGCTGTGGGCGAGCGACGAGCTGCGCGCCGTCTCCCCCACGGTCCTCGACGAGGTGCGCACGGGGCTCGTGTGGTTCATCACGACGCTCGCCCGCGAGGTGCCCGAGGTCTACCGCGACATCGAGGAGGCGCTCGGCGACGTCTATCCCGACGCCGGCCCCGGGGTGCCCCCTCTGCTCGCGTTCGGCTCGTGGATCGGCGGCGACCGCGACGGCAACCCGTTCGTCACGCCGGAGGCGACCGCCGAGACGCTCGACGTCATGCGCGAGCAGTGCGTCCGCTTCCTCGAGCACCGGGTCGAGATGCTCGCCGGCCGGGTCTCGCTCTCCGAGCGGCTCGCCGGCCCTGCCGAGGGGCTCGACCGCGTCCTCGCCGATGGCGAGACGCGCTTCCCCGCGCTCGCCGCGCGCCTCGCCGAGCTCAACCCCGAGGAGCCGTACCGCCGCGCGTTCACGTTCCTCCGCGAGCGGCTGCGGGAGACCCTCGGCCGCCGCGTCCACGCCTACCGGTCGCCCGCCGAGCTGCTCGCGGACCTTCGCGAGATCGAGTCCTCGCTGCGCGCGGGGGCCGGCGCGATCACCGCGGGCGGCGACCTCCACGACGTGCTGCGGCAGGTCGAGGTCTTCGGCCTGCACTTCGCGCGGCTCGACGTCCGCGAGCACGCGGGGCGCCACCGCGCGGCGCTGCACGAGATGCTCGCCGAGCTCGGCGTCTGCGAGGACTACGCCGGCCTCGACGCGGACGAGCGCGTCGATCTCCTCTGCGAGCTCATCGCCGACCATCGGCCCGTGGTCCCGGAGGACCTCTCCGGCTTCGAGGAGGACACCCGGACGGTCGTGCGCGCGTTCCGCACCGTCCGCGACCTCCTCCGGGGCGAGCACCCGGGCGCGATCGAGTCGTACGTCATCTCCGGCACCGAGGGTCCCGCGGACCTCCTCGAGGTGCTCCTCCTCATGAAGGAGGCGGGGCTCGCGCGCGCCGGGGGCCGCGACGCGGAGCTGCGGATCGTCCCGCTCTTCGAGGCGGCCGACACGCTTCGCGGGGCCGCGGCGACGATGGACGTGCTCCTGCGCCGTCCGGAGTACCGCGAGGCCCTGCGGGCCGTCGGCGACGAGCAGGAGGTGATGATCGGCTACTCCGACTCGAACAAGGACGCCGGCTACGTCGCCTCCGGCTGGACGACCTACCGCGCGCAGGAGGAGGTCGCCGCGGTCCTGCGCGAGCACGGCGCCTCGTGGCTCTTCTTCCACGGACGCGGCGGCGCGCTCGGCCGCGGCGGGGGGCCGACGAACACCGCGGTCCTCGCGCTCCCCGCCGGCACCGTCGGCGGGCGGCTGAAGATGACCGAGCAGGGCGAGGTCCTCGCGGCGAAGTACGCCGTCCCGGAGGTGGCCCATCGCGAGCTCGAGCTCACCGTGAGCGCCGCGCTCCTCGCCGCCTTCCGCCCGCCGCCGGCGCCCGACGCCTCGCACGCGGCGCGCTACGGCGACGTCGTCGCGCGCATGGCGGAGGTCTCCGAGCGCGAGTACCGCGACCTCGTGCACGGCGATCCGGACTTCGTGCGCTTCTTCGAGGCGGTGACCCCGATCGACGAGGTCTCGCGGCTCCAGGTCGGGTCCCGTCCGGCGCGTCGCCGCGCCGGCGGCGGGATCGAGACCCTCCGCGCGATCCCGTGGGTCTTCTCGTGGACGCAGGCGCGGATCGTCCTCCCCGCCTGGTTCGGGCTCGGGACGGCGCTCGCCGACGCGCGGGAGACGGTCGGCCTCGACGTCTTGCGCGACATGGAGCGCACATGGGGGTTCTTCGGCGGGCTCCTCGCGAACGCGGGCATGGCGCTCGCCAAGGCCGATCTGCGCATCGCCCGCCGCTACGTCGACCTCTGGGAGCTCGAGGAGCCGCGGGAGCGGATCTGGTCGCGCATCACCGACGAGTTCGAGCGCACGCGGGCCGAGCTGCTCGCCGTGCGCGACGAGGAGCGGCTGCTCGACCGGGCCCCGGTGCTCCAGGCGTCGATCGACCGTCGCAACCCCTACGTCGATCCGCTGAGCTTCCTCCAGATCGAGCTCTTGCGTCGCCGACGGGCTGCGGCGACCGGCGGGATGGCCGACCCGCTCGCGCGCGTGAGCCTCCTCACGCTCAACGGCATCTCCGGCGGGCTGAGGAACACCGGCTGACCGGGCGCCCGCGCGCTCGCGCTCCGGGTAGGCACCGCCATGCCCGAGTTCAAGCCCGGAGACAAGGTGAAGTGGTCGTCGCACGGCGGTGAGGCCGTCGGTGAGGTGAAGAAGAAGATCACCGAGGACACCCAGGCCGCGGGCCGCACCGTCCGCGCCTCCGACGACGACCCCCAGTACCTCGTGCAGAGCGAGAAGTCCGGCGGTGAGGCCGTGCACCGCCCCGACGCGCTGCGCCGGGCATGAGCCGCGAGGTCGAGCCGAGCGCTCCACCCGGCGCGCCTCGCTCATGAACCGGGGGCACGACTCCCTCGCGTGAGGAGGGTCGCGCCCGGGCTCACCGCGACGGGAGCGCCTTCGACACCTGCTCGCCGCGGATGCGGCGGGCGAGGTCCCCCGTGAAGCTGATCGACAGCTGTCCCCCCTCGGCGGCACGGCCCGTGACGTGCTCCTCGAGGCGCCAGCGGCCGTCGCTGATCCTCGCCTTCCAGCGGTGCAGCACGCGTGTGCCGGCGCCATCGCCGTGCTCGTAGAGGACGTGGACGACGCCGCGTGCCCGCCGGGAGATCGTGCCCGCCACCCGCAGATGCCCGTCGGCGAGGGAGGAGGACGTGCGGCGGAGGTCCGCGCGGCGCCTCGCCGCGCGGGCCTTCAGCTCGGCCGGCCACACGGCCGCGCTGCCGCCGTAGCCGATGCGGACGATCGCGGTGCTCGCCGAGCGCATCGCGGACGGAAGCCGGGCACTCACCCTCACGGAGCCCGTCTCGGAGATCGGGGCGGTGAGCGCGTGGCTACGGCCACCGGCGCGCACGGTGATGCGGACGCGTCCCCTCGCGCGCGACGTGAGGCGGGCGAGGAGGTCGAGGCGGCCGTCGGCGATCGCGGCGCGCTCGAGCCGGAGCTTCGCGGGCGTGGCGGGAGAGGCGGTCGTGCTCCCGAGCGTCGCCACGGCCGCGCCGATGTCGAGCATGCCGGCCCCGTAGGTGAGGTCGACGCCGGGGATGCCGAGATCACGGGCGGTCGTGACGAGCCGGTCGACCGTCGCGCCCGCTCCGAGGCCGTGAGCGCGCAGGAGCGCCGCCGCCGCGGCCACGTGCGGGGTCGCCTGCGACGTGCCCGACATCGTCCCGTACATGCCGTTGAGGGTCGTCGACATGATGCGGTCCCCGGGCGCGACCATGTCGACACGGGTGCCGTAGTCGCTGTAGTGCGCGAGCTGTCGCTGCTCGTCGACGGCGCCGACGCAGAGCATGCGCCGGCTCGTGATCGGCTGGGCGCAGAGCGGGAGGCTGAAGTTCCCGGCGGCCGCCACGACGACGACTCCCGCGTCCACCGCGCGGTCGATCGCCGTCACGATCGGCGAATCGAGCGCGTAGCGGAGCGCGGCGTCCGGCCCGGGGCTGAGCGAGAGGTTGACCACCTGAGCGCCCGCCGCGACGGCCCTGTCGATGCCCTGGGCGACGGCGCTCATCGACCCGTTGTTCGCGGCGTCGAGAACGCGCACCGGGAGGATCGTCACAGCTGGTGCGACGCCCTCGATGCCGATGCCGTTGCCGGCCCGGGCGCCGATGATGCCCGCGACGTGCGTCCCATGGCCGTTCGCGTCCTGCGGCGCGCCGCCATCGACGAGGTCGAGGCCGGCCGCGAGGCCACCGCGGAGGTCCGGGTGGTCGAGGTCGACTCCGCTGTCGACGACGGCGACCGTGACGCCTGCTCCGCGCGGCGTCGCCGGGGCCTCGTCGGCCCGGACCGCGTACATCCCCCACTGGTGGGAGCGAAGCGGATCGTGGGCGGGCGAGCTCGCGGACGCCTGCGCCGGCCAGGCGAAGGCCGCGGCGAGGGCGGCGGACGCGGTGCAGCGGAAGCGGGGCATGCCGCGCAGCCTCGACCCGCGACGAAGGCCAGACGAGAGCGGTTTTCCCTCTTCTGGTGCGAAGACGCCGCCGAGTTCCTGCGGCCAACCCCTGAGGGTGGCGGGCGGGACTACGGCCGGCCGCTCGGCGTGCCGAGCACGACCTCGACGCGCCGCAGCCGCTCGAGGGCGGTCTCCAGCCCGACGTTGCGCTCGTCGAGCGCCTCGCGGACACGCGCGAGCCGATACTCGGCGAAGCGCTCGGGGCTGACCGCGAGCACGCGGGCTGTGAGGCTCATGACGAGCGGCGCGGGCGCTTGGTCGCCGCCGCTGAGGTGCGCCTCGAGGTCCCCGGCGAATCGGCGAGGCTGCGCGACGCCCCCCTCCTCCGCGACGCGGACGACGTCCGCCGCGAGGTCGGCGACCGAGATGCCGCGCGCGACGAGCTCGCTCACCACCACGGCTCGGAACGGCTCGGGCTGCGGCGGCGCGACGTCGACGGGCGGTTCCACGAGCCCCATCTTGCCAACGGCCCTAAGCAGCCGCAAGCAGCGCGCAGGACGGGGCGCACCGACATGCGGTACGCTACGACCTCGCGGAGTCCCACGCCGCCTCGGGACGCCGCAATGTTCTCGGCCCGAGCGCCTGCAGGGGTAGGGACGAAGGCGCCCGGGCCGAGAGCCGCATCCTAGCAAGGGGCCTAGGCAGACCTGGCGCTCGCGCGTTCGGGTCAGTGGTCGCCGGCGGCGCTGATCTGCCCGACGCGACCGCGGGTGAGGCCCGTCGCCCGCGCGACCTCGGCATGCGTGTGGCGCCGCAGTGCAGCTCGGATCGCATCGTTGCGCGCGAGACGGAGGCGCTCGGCCTCGGCGTGCGCGGCGCGGAACAGCTGCTCGGCCTCCGCCGCGGCAGCCAGCTCGGGCGAGGAGCCGTCGGACCGGCTCATGGGAGCGCTCGGCGAGGAGAGGGTGATGGCAGGCGTGCCGGGGACATGATGGGCCTCCGCGCCCGGGGATGGGCGTGCGTCGGATCGCCCCGTGAATCGGCGCGACGGGCGTCGAACTTGAGCCTGCATTGGTGCCTCATCGAGACGTTCCCCCTGACACGGGCGCGCACCTCGCGCGCCCTTCCGTCACGAACGGCTGGACCGGGACGGCTGAACTGTCACCTGCGTGGAGCGAACCCCGACGTTCACTTTAACGGCCTTTGCGACGCCAGCCGGAATTCCGGACCCCCGTGCTGCCCGCGCTTCTTCGCGCGGAGACCGCCCCGGCGGTGACACGCCGCTAGTGTGCCCGTCGGTCACCGCACGGGCCGGCCCCGCACCCCCGACGGAAGGCAGAGCATGCAGGTGAGACTCAGCACGGACGACGGCCTCTCCCAGACGGAGGAGACGCTCACCGTCGTTCACGACGACGGACGCGAAGAGACGATGCGCCTCCACGAGTACGACCGGGTGTACGCGATCCCCGGGCTCTACGAGCACGTCGTCTACGAGCGGCTCGAGTGCCTGTCGGCGCGCATCCTCGCCGACCGCCTCGTCGAGCAGGTGGCCGCGGACGGCGGCTCGCCCGCCGACCTCCGCGTCCTCGACCTCGGCGCGGGCAACGGCGTCGTCGGCGAGGAGCTCCGCGAGCGCGGGGTGACCGGCACGCTCATCGGCCTCGACCCGACGCCGGCGGCGAAGCCCGCGGCTGAGCGCGACCGCCCCGGGCTCTACGCCGAGTTCCTCGCGACGACCCTCGACGAGGCGGACGTCGAGCGGCTCGTCCGCACCTACGACGTCAATGCGATCGTCGGCGCCGGTGCGCTCGGCATGGGGCACATGAGCCGCGAGGAGATCGAGTCGGCGTGGAACGCGCTGCCGGCCGGCTCGTACCTCGCGGTGACGTTCCACGAGGACGTCATGACCTCCGAGGGCGAGGAGCTCCACGAGTTCGTCGAGGACCTCCGCAAGGGCGAGGACGCGACCGACGTGCGCGTCCTCGAGCGCTTCCGCCACCGCCTCAGCATGTCGGGCGGCGAGATCTTCTACTACGTGCTCGTCGCGCGCCGTTCCGAGTAGGAGCGGCGGGGCCGGCCCTCCGCAGCTCCCCGCTCGTCGAGCTCGACGGCGCTCAGGCTCCCGCAGCGGCCGCGAGGTCGCGGACCGCCTCGTCGCGCACGCGGGTCCAGGTCACGGCGAGCTCGTCGCGGCGGCCGCCGGTCGTCCAGAGGAGGGCGATGCCGCGGACGGTGTTGACGAGGACGTCGGCACGGGCCTCGATCTCGGGGGTGGAGCGGCCGACGATCTCGGCGACGCTCTCGCGGACCCGCGCGTCGACGCGCGTCTCGAGGTCGCGCACGTGCGGCAGCAGGCGCGGGTCGGTCCGCGCGCCGACGTAGACCTCGAGCGCGGCGACGAAGACCTCGCCGGTGAAGACGCCCCACAGCTCGTCGAGGCCGTGCTCGATGCGCGCCCGGAGGCTCGCCGCGGCGTCGACGCGGGCGGAGAACGAGGCAGCGATGCGGCGTGAGATCTCGTCGATCGTGTCGACGACGAGGCTCTGCTTGTCCGGCCACTGGTGCGTGAGGGCGCCGCGGGACAGCCCGGCCCGCTCGCAGATCGCGCCGATGCTCGTGCCGGCGTAGCCGCGCTCGACGAGGCAGCCGATCGTCGCCGCGATCGCCTTCTCGCGCGTCGTCGCGCTGCGTGCGGCCTGTGTCGCCATGGTCCTAGACTACAGAACGCCCGTTCTGTAAGTTGTGCGGCATGCGTGAACCGAAGGTCGCCGTCATCGGCGCGGGCATGTCCGGCATCTGCGCCGCCGCGAAGCTGAAGTTCGCCGGGGTCGAGGACGTCGTCGTCTACGAGAAGGCCGACCGCATCGGCGGCACGTGGCGCGAGAACACCTACCCGGGCCTCAGCTGCGACGTCCCGTCGCGGTACTACAGCTACACGTTCGCCCCGAACCCGGACTGGACGCACGTCTTCTCCCCCGGCGGCGAGATCTTCGACTACCTCGACCGCGTCGTCGACGACCTCGGGCTGCGGTCGAAGATCCGCTTCGCCTGCGAGGTGGACGAGGCGACGTGGACCGACGAGGGCCGCTGGCGGGTGCGCACCACCGACGGCGACGAGGCCGACTACGACTTCCTCATCTCCGCCTCGGGCGTCCTCCACCATCCGAAGACCCCGGAGATCCCCGGCCTCGAGGACTTCGAGGGCGCGTCCTTCCACTCCGCGCGCTGGGACCACTCGGTGCCGCTCGACGGCCGCAGGGTCGCCGTCATCGGCACCGGCTCCACGGGCGTGCAGATCACGAAGGCGCTCGCCCCGCGCTGCCGCGAGTTCAAGCTCTTCCAGCGCACGCCCCAGTGGATCATGCCCGTCCCCAACCCCGCCTACCGGCGCTCGACCAGGCGGCTCCTGCGCCGCTTCCCGGCGCTCAACCGCGTCTGGGGCCGGCTCGCCTACCGCTTCTGGCAGCAGTACTTCGAGCGCGTCTTCTGCACGGCGGTCATCAAGCCCGGCTGGCAGCGGTCCTCCGTCGCCCTCGCCGTGAAGGCGCACCTGCGCACGGTGCGCGATCCGGAGCTGCGCCGCCGCTTCACGCCGGAGGACAAGCCGATGTGCAAGCGGCTCATCGTCGCGACCGGCTTCTACGAGGCCTTCCAGCGCGAGGGCGTCGACCTCGTCGACCAGCCCATCGAACGCGTCACGCCGACAGGCATCCGCACCGCGGACGGCGTCGAGCACGAGGTCGACGTCATCGTGCTGGCGACGGGCTTCCACGCGCACCGCTACCTCCAGCCGGTCGAGCTCGTCGGGCCCGGCGGTCTGCGCCTGTCCGACGTGTGGTCCGACGAGCCCCGCGGCTACCGGACGGTCGGGCTGCCCGGCTTCCCGAACACGTTCCTCCTCCTCGGCCCGCACTCGCCGATCGGCAACCAGTCGCTCTTCATGATCACCGAGACGCAGGTCGACTACGTCCTGCAGTGGATCGACGCGTGGCGGCGCGGCGCCTTCGACGCGGCGACGCCGAAGGCCGAGGCCGCCGAGGCCTTCAACGCGGAGATGCGGGAGGCGTACCCGTCGACGATCTGGGTCTCGGGCTGCGACAGCTGGTACATCGGCAAGGACGGCCTGCCCGCGCTGTGGCCGTGGAGCCCGCAGGAGCACCGCGACATGCTCGCGACGCCCATCTGGGCCGAGTGGGACCTCGAGCGCATCGGCGGCCCGGCGGAGGAGCCGGTGGCCGAGCCCGCCGAGTCGACGCCCTGACGGTCGTCCCCTCCCCCGCTCGACGTCGCCCGAGGCCCGGGCCGGGCGACGTCAGGCGGACGGCCCGCCGCCGCCCGCGAGCAGCTCGTCGCGAGCGGCCCACAGCCGCTGCGCGGCGACCACGCCGCCGACGAGCGAGGAGGCGTTGACGACCGCCTCCGCCGCCATCGGGCCGCGCACCGCGCGGTACTTCCCGTGGCGCACGTTGTAGAGGACGTCCATCAGGCCGAGGAAGACCGAGGCGCCGGAGGCCATGAGCCCGAGCGGCAGCGCGCTCGGGTCCCGGCGCCGGCACGCGACGGCCGCCGCGCCCGACATGCCGGCGAGGTAGGCGTCGGCCAGCGGGAACGAGAGCTCGAAGTCGACGTAGCCCGGATCGTCGCTCGTCCGCGCGGAGCCGGCGGCGAACGCCGCCCAGTACGCGGCCGTGCCCGCCGCGCCGAGCGCGTAGACCCCCGCGAGGACGTCGAGAGCGGCGGGGCGCCGGAGGGCGGTCGTGCGGCCTCTCATCCGTCCTCGCGGTACGCCGCCTTCGGCGTGCGGTCCTCCGAGAGCGACCTCTGCGAACGCAGGACGAGCCGCTCGATCGCGTCCGCGACGTGGATGCGATCGATCGCCCGGTCGCCGCGCTCGACGCGGAGGAGGTGCGCCTCGAACAGGACGTCGGTGTGCGTGTGACCGACCGGCGGCTCGAAGCGGTAGGAGGCGAGCTCGATGAGCATGCCCAGCGGATCGGTGAAGTAGATCGAGTCCATGAACCCGCGGTCCTTGGGGCCGCTGTGGCGGATGCCGCGCTCGTCGAGGCGCTCGACGGTCTGGGCGAACGTCGCCTGCGAGATCGCGAGCGCCAGGTGGTGCAGGCAGCCGGGATCGGTCGGCGCGCGCGTCGGGTCGGGTGCGCGGTCCTCCTTCGTGAAGACGGTGATGAGCCGGCCGTCGCCCGGGTCGAAGTAGAGGTGGCTCTCCTCCTCGCGGTCGAGGTTCGGCTGCTCGAACACGAACGGCATTCCGAGCACGCCCTCCCAGAAGTCGATCGAGGTCTGGCGGTCGGCGCCGACGATCGTGACGTGGTGGACGCCCTGGACCTGGAGCTTGCGCATGGCGCGCAGCATCCCCCATGCGGGGGTGGGCGTGGGAGGAGTCCCCCGCGTTCTACGCGTGCCGCTCGGCCCCCCCGCCCGTCATCACGTCCACGTCTGCGAGGACGGTCGCGAAGACGTCGACCACCTGCGCGTCGAACTGCGACCCCGCGCAGCGACGCAGCTCCGAGAGCGCCGCGTCGGGGGTCATCGCCTCGTGGTACGGACGGTCGCTGATCATGGCATCGAAGGCGTCGCACACCGAGATGATGCGGGCGCCGAGCGGGATCCCGTCCCCGGAGAGACCATCGGGGTATCCGCGGCCGTCCATCCGCTCGTGGCTCGACCGGATGAGCGCCGCGGTGTGGGCGAGAGACGGGGCCGCGAGCGCGATGCGCTCCCCGATGAGCGTGTGGCGGCGCATGAACGTCCACTCCTCGTCGGTGAGCGGACCGGGGTTGAGGAGGATGGCGTCGGGGATCGCGACCTTCCCCACGTCGTGGAGCTCGGCGGCCAGGCGGATCGTGTCGACGTCCTGGTCGGGCAGTCGCAGGAGGCGGGCGGTGTGCTCGGCGAGCCGGGCGACGCCGTCGATGTGCTCCTCGAGTCCGACGCCCCGCTCACCGAGCACGCGGACGAGCACGTCGGTGCTCTGCCTGCTCGCCGAGGCGCGGCCCGACGTCTTCTGCCGGTACATGCGCTGATCGGCGAGGGCGAGGGCCTCGCCTGCCGCGGTCGTCTCGCCGGGAAGCTCCACGAGGCCGTACGAGCAGCCGACGCTGAAGCCCTCGCCGTCCTCGGTGAGCGCGGCGGCGGCGAGCCGCGCGAGTGCGTCGGCCCCTTCGGGCCCCGGCACGGCGAGCAGGCAGAACTCGTCGCCACCCATGCGATACGCGGTGCCGAAGCCCTCGACGGTCGTCGCGAGACGCCGACCGAGGCGCGCGAGGAGGGCATCCCCCGCCGGGTGGCCGTAGGTGTCGTTGTAGACCTTGAAGCCGTCGAGGTCGAAGACGACGAGCACGCGCCGCTCCGCCTCCGACAGCCGCTCGAGCGCAGTGGCGAGGTCGTCCCGCAAGGCGCGCAGGTTGCCGAGCCCGGTGAGGGCGTCCGTCGTCGCCTGCTCGCTCGTCACCTCCAGCAGACCACTGACCTCCGCAGCGAGCTTCTCGGCGTCCTCGCGCGCCATCGAGGCGCGGCGGACGAAGAACGCGAAGGCGAGAAAGAGAACGCCGATCGCGGTCGCCGACCCGTAGAGAGCTCCGTCGAGAGCCTGATCGGCGTGAGCGGCGTACCGGTCGCGTGCCGCGTGGAGCGCGATGCGGACGCGCTCGGCATGGGTCCACGCGACGCCGGCGGCATCGCTCGCGCGTGCCGCCTCCCCGGCCTGCGCGAGGGGGATGATCGTCCGCAGCGGGATGAGCATCTGCCGGAAGGGCCGGTCGATCCGCGCGAGCTCGCGGTCGGCGACGTCGTCGCGACGGAGATCAGCGAGGGCTCGCGCGAAGTCGGCGGCTGCGGCGTCGAACTGCACGCGGGCGCTGTCGCGGGAGCTGTCGTGTCCGGGGGTCCCGAGCCACGGGATGTCCTGGATCTCCTCGAGGTGGACCTCGAGCGCCGCGAGGTGCATCTGCCCGTCCCTGCCGTCCCGCGCCACGGCTTGGAGAAGCACCACAGCGGCCACTGCGCCCAAGGCGAGCGCGAAGAGCGAGAGAAGCAGGATCCGGGTGCGTCGCATGGCGAGGTCCTTCCGTGAGCGGGTCGTCCATCTGAAGGCCCTGCCCGCAGATGTCTCCAGCCTTATCGGCGACGCACGTCTCACAACTTGAGCGCATTCCCCCGACCTGTCCGGGTGCTCGAACCTCCCTCCGTTCCGCTGCGCGCGTGGGAGCATCCGCACGTGACCGACCCGCCGCTCATCGCCCAACGCGACGGCGCCCTCGCGACGCTCACGCTCAACCGGCCGGAGAAGCGCAACGCGCTCTCGATCGAGCTGCGGGAGCTCCTCGCCGATGCGCTCGACGGGCTCGCCGCCGACGATGGCGTCCACGTCGTCCTCCTCACCGCGGCCGGCTCCGCGTTCTGCGCGGGTGTCGACACGAGCGAGTTCGGCGGCGACCGCCCGCACCGGGAGCGGCTCATCACGAGCAGCGCGCGGGCGTTCGGCGGTCTCGCCGACTTCCCGAAGCCGGTCGTCGCCGACGTCCAGGGCCCCGCACTCGGAGGCGGCATGGTGCTCGCATGCCTCTGCGACGCGCGCGTGGTGGGGCGGGATGCGGGCTTCGGCTTCCCGGAGGTCGCGCGCGGCATCCCGCCGAGCGGCGCCGCGGCGCGCGCGGTGCTGCCCGAGCCGATCGTGCGCGATCTCTGCCTCACGGGCCGGACCGTGCACGCCGAGGAGGCCGCGCGACTCGGCCTCGCGACCCGGCGCGGCGACGGCACCGCCGCCCGGGCGGTCGCCGAGCACATCGCCAGGCTCCCGACGTCCGCGACGTGGGCCGTCAAGCGCCGCGCCCTCGCGGCGGGCACCACGACGTGGCGCGCGCAGCTCGAAGCAGAGCTCGAGGAGCTGCGCGCGGCGCTGCTGGGATGACGGCGACGGGGGCCACGTTGACCACCTGCCCGGGCAGGAGTAGCTTCGGACCACTACGAGACAGGAGCGGTCCCATGCAGACCTACGTGATCCTTCGACGCAACGGGTGGAAGTCGGGGGAGGAGCTCGAGGCGGCCGCCGCCCGCTCGAAGCAGGTCGGCGACGACGAGATGTCCGACGACATCCGCTGGATTTGCTCCTACGTCCTCGACGAAGGCTCGGGGCCACTCGGCACCGTGTGCATCTACCAGGCCACGAGCGCCGAGGCGATCCGCGAGCACGCGCAGCGCGCCGGCCTCCCGGTCGACGAGATCGTGCCCGTGGCCGACACGGTCGTCGTCCGGCCCGACCCGGAGCCCGCCGCCGCCTGACCGGGCGGAGGGGTTCCGCGTCGTCGCTCGTGCGCGCCCGAAGGCGACCGAGCCTGCGACCATCGGCTGCGTGGAAGACGAGAAGGAGCGCATCGGCCCCGGCCCGTTCGCGGCGCACCTGGGGTTCCGGGTCCTGCGCGCGGACCTCGAGGGCGCCGTCGTCGAGGCCGACCCCGCGCCGGAGCACCTCAACGGCGGCGGGATCGTCCACGGCGGCTACCTCACCGCCCTCCTCGACAGCGCGACCGGATGGGCGGTCCACGCCCACGTCCCGACCGGCGTCGCCGCGCCTCACGTCCAGCTCAGCGTGCAGTACGTCAGGGCCGCCGTCGCGGGCGCGACGCTCGTCTGCCACGGGCGGTGCGTCCAGGCGGGCCGCCGCATCGCGTCCGCCGAGGCGGAGATCACGCAGGACGGCCGCGTCATCGCGCGCGCGGTGACGAGCCACGCGGTGCTGGGTCCACCGCCGGGGTGACCGGGCCGGGTCCGGCGGGCGGGGAGCGGCGCCGTGCTGCCCGACCGGACCCCGGCGGGCACCGTCGTCACGCCTGGTAGGTCTCCACGTCGACGGCCTCGTTGCCCTTGAGCCCTTCGTTGAAGGTGGTCAGCTCGTACGTCTCGTGGTCGAGACCGAACATCACCCGTGACGGGGTGCTCGACGCGTGGAACAGCGCCGCCCACCGCTGCTGCTGCTCGTCCACGAAGGGCTCGAGGTCGAAGACCTCGAACCCCTTGGCCCGCAGGTCGGTCTGGGACTTCTTCACCGTGACTTCGTCGCCGACGACGAGGACGTAGCCGCCCGGAGCCGTGTTGACGATGCCCGCCCACAGTCGCTTCCCGTCCGCCAGGTAGGTGCGGATACGTTCCAGGCGCGTGCCCATCGGCAGCTGGCTCGCCGCCCACGTCGCCAAGCCCTCGAACGTCCGGTTGGTCAGCATCTGGCTGATGCCCTCGCCGGGACGCCAGACGCCCACCCAGCGCCGCGTCCCTCCCTCCATGAAGGTGAGCAGGTCGGTCATCCGCCACTTCTCGCCGACGAGCTTCCCGTGCAGCGCTCGGATGCTGTCCTCATCGCCGACCTCCATCCGGCTGCCGACCGCGGACGACCCGTCCGGACGCTCGAAGTAGCCGCTGAACAGCCGCTGTCCGTGTCGAGCGTGCGTGTCGACGCGGTCCAGCTCCAAGCCGTTCTCGAAGTGCGTCTTCCACGCCGCCAACAGGTCTGCCCAGCTCACGTCGCGGACCGCGATCGTGTCCTCCTCGTCGTCGCGCCAGACCGCGGAGCGACGAACCCGGTCGACGGAGAGCGGCTGACCTCCGGTGCAGCCGGCGAGGCTCCCGAGGAGGCCCTGCAGGGTGAGCACGGTGTAGTCGAGCACGTACCTCCCACCCTCTCCGACCATGACCGTCTGCCTCCGGCCGGGCTCTGCGGTGATCTGCACGGGCGTCAGGTGGTCGTCATTCCCGGTGAAGAGCGTGTCGTCGTCGTCGACCATGTCGACCTGGAGACTTCCGAGGAAGGGGACCGGCAGCTGCCCGTGCTCGTAGGTGTCCTCGCCCTCACAGTTGTTCAGCGAGATGTCCGGCACGTGCAGCGGCGTCGCGGGAGGCTGGACGTTGGCGCCGACGAGGTCGAGCAGGAAGCTGTCGCCGAAGCCCTTGAGCTGCCCCATGACCGACGCGATGTCAATCCCTGTAGCGGCGACCGGAGAGAGCGTGAGGCTCAACTCGTCGCCGCCCACGTTGTCGGTCGTCGCCTCGCAGACGATGGTGTGGAGATCGTAGAACCGCAGTGCCAGCGCCGCGCTGGCCGCGTCCTGCGTGAGCGTCCCGACGATCGCGGAAGCCGCCGAACCGGCGACCTCGACGATCTGCTCCTGCAACTCGTTCAGCAGGCCGCATTCGGTGGCCTCGGGGCTCACCCCGTCGTCAGCTCCGAGCAGTGCGCCGAGCTCGTCGACGAGCGCCGCGAGATCCGTCTTGTCGATGGGCATGAGGCGACCGTCGCGGAGCGTTCGAACCGCGGTCAAGGAAGTTCAGGGCAGACCCTGAGGCGGTTCAGGGCTGGCCCTGACGAGTGCGAGCGAGTGGGTTGCGCGGGGCGCGATTCGGGGCCCTGGGCGAGATCCCACGAGGAGATGGAGAAGGGCCCTCCGTCGAGGGCCCTCCGCTGCATCGGGGAGACAGGATTTGAATCCGACGCCCCAGAGTGACGTCCCGTATCTATGCGGCTCTGCGGTGTTCTGAGGTGCTCTCAGGCATGCCGGACGCGGGCAGGTTGGTACCCGGGGTACCAATCGCCCGGGGGTCGGCGGCGACGAAGTAGGCGCCGAGCCGGACGCCGTCCTCGTGAGCCGGCGCGTGCATCGCGTAGATCTCGGTCGTGCTCGTTGACTGGTGCCCCATCCACTGGGCGATGGTCGCGAGCGGGACGCCGTTGCGGGCGCACGTAGTGCCGAAGGTGTGCCGCAGGTCGTGGAAGACGAAGCCGGGGTCGATCCCGGCCGCCTTCTTCGCCGCCTGCCAGCGCCGGTAGCGCGGCGTGCCGGCGAGCCGTTCGCCGGTGCGGGGGTCGGCGAAGACGAGGTGACTCGGCCGCGTCCACGGCGACACGGCGCGCAGCGCTTCCAGTGCTTCGGAGACCTGCGGGGCGAGCGGGACGCTGCGCTGTCGCCGACCCTTCGTGCTGCTCACCTTCGCACCCGAGTAGGCGCGCACGACGCGGAGGCGACCATTGGCGAGGTCGACGGACTCCCATCGCAGGGCGAGGAGCTCGCCGGTCCGTAGGCCGGCCATCGTCGCGGTGGTGTACAGGGCTCGATCGACGGCGGCGTAGGCGCCGTCCGCGACGGCCGAGAGAAGGTCGTTCACCTCGTGCGGCTCGAGGAAGCGCAGCTCCTCGGCGCCGGCCTCCTCAGGATCGGGGAGGTCGACGCCCTTCGACGGGTTCAGGCCGATCCATCCGCACGCCACGGCGTAGTTGAAGAGCCCGGCTACGAACATCACGAGGTTGCGGACACTCTTCGCGGCGAGGCCGCGGCGCTCGAGGTGCGCGACGAACGCGGCGACGTCCTCGCGCCGGATGCGGGCGATGGCGCGGTCGCCGAAGAACGGGCCGACGTGAACGCGGACGTAGCTCGCGTACTCGGCGCGCGTCCGATCCTTGAGCCTGCGCCCGCGGTCGGCGTCGTACCGCTTCCACAGGTCGGCCATCGTCTGTGCCGACTCGCGGCGCCCGGTCCCGTGCGAGTCGGTCGCGTGCGCTGCGATGAGCTCGCGCAGGCGCGTCTCGGCGTCGGCCTTCGTCATGCCGTCGGCGCGGCCGTGCGAGCGCTTGGGACCGATCCGACGCTTGACCTGGGCGCCGTCGTGGCGCCACTTCCCGTACCAGACCTCCCGGTCGCGAGCGTCCCTCCGCACGAAGAGCGATCCGGTGCCGTAGCTGCGGCGGCTCATCGCGCGTCCCCCGTGTGCGGGGCGGGCTCCGTGTCGCGCGCGGGGCGGTCGCGGACCTCCACGACGAAGACGTGCCCGGGGTGCTGGTGGGCGAGGAGTCGCTCGAGGGTGCGCGCGGCGTTGTGGAGGTGCGCGTCGTGCGTCGTGCTCATCGCTCGTGCTCCGAGGCTCGCCGCTCACCCTCGGCGGCGCCTGCCTGCATCCGAGCGTGGAGGGTGCGCAGCTGGTCGCGGGACGCGTCGGTGAGGCTGTCGGCGTCGCGGGCGAGGACGTCGGCGACGATGTCGGCGACGACCTCGCAGAGTTCCGCGACATCGCGCAGTGTCGCCGCGGTGTCGCGGCTAGGGTGTCGGTCGGCCATGAGGGTTCCTCTCGTGGTCCAGGGGCCGGGGTGTTCGCGCACCGCCGGCCCCGCTTGTGGGTTCGGCGGTCGATCCTACGCTCCCGGCGAGCGCGGCGCGACCCGCACGAGGCGGCGGGCGCGCCGTCGCCTAGGCCCCTATGCGCTGCGCTCGGGGTCGCCTAGGCCCCTATGCGCTGGGCTCGGGGTCGCCGAGGACGCGCAGGGCGCCGAGGACGGCGCCGAGGCGCATCGGCTCGCCGTTGGGCCCGCGGAGCCCGGGCAGCGCGCCGCGACGCTTCTCGGGCAGGAAGCGGCCGCGCTCGGGGCCACCGTCGAGCCAGTCGAGCGTGGCGCGGGCCTCGGCGAGCGCCGAGACCTCGCTCTCGAGCGCGTCGATGATCTCGGCGAGCTTTGTGCGGTGCGCGTCGACCTGCTTGTGCAGCGCGGCCTCCCAGCGCTCGCGGCCGTCGCCGAAAACGGCCTGCAGGTCGTCGAGGGCCTGGGTGGCGGCGAGCGCGGTCGCGTCGGCGTGCCGGCGAGCCTGCACGATCTCTTCGTCGGCGTTGCGGGTGTGCTGCTGACCGGGGTCGGGCTTGCCGGCGCGGATGGCGGCGGCGTAGGCCTGCTCGTCGGCGGCCAGCGCGGTGCCGCGGCTCTGCTCGAGATCGGCGGCGCGCGCGTCGGCGGCCTTCGCCTCGCCGACGAGGCGCGTGTACTCGGCTGCGGCCTTCGCGATCGGCTTGTCGCTGATCGTGGTCGGGAGGTTCACGGTGCGAAGGCGCTGGTGGCGCTGACGGCGCGTGACGGCCGGGTCGGTCTTCGCCGCGGCGCGGCGCGCGTGCTCCCGGCGGACGTCGAGGGCGGTGTGCGGGGTGGTCGTGCTCATGGTGCGGGGTCCTCCTGGTCGGGGGTGGTGTTGTTGTCGATGACGGCGCCGAGGAGCGCCTTGAGGTGGGCGTGCTGCTCTTCGCTCGACGCGAGGTCGGCGAGGTCCTCGGCGAAGACGAAGGTCCGGCCGGTGGCCGCGGCGAGCTCGACGAGGAGCCCGCGGAGCTCGGCGAGCGCTTCGGCGCGGGCGTAGCCGCGCGCGTTGGCCTCGCGCTGCTCGGTGAGCTGCTCGTCGGCCCAGGCGATGACGTCGTGGGGGCTCATGCGGCGTCGCCGAGGACGTCGCTCGATCCGATGACGCCGCGCAGCTCGCCGTTGGCGGCGGCGCGTAGCGCGTCCTCGAGGTCGGCGGTCGGGCTGCGGTCGTGGTGGCTGGCGCGGCCCTCGCCGCTGCCGCCGTCGAACGAGCCGGCGCGGCGCAGCGCAGCCTCGCGCGCCTCGCGGTCGGCGGTCTCGCGCTCCTGCGCGGCCCGCCGGGCGTTCTCATCGAGGGCGCGTGCGAGCGTCGCGTCCTGCTCGCGCTCGCGCCGCTCCCGCTCGGCCTGGTCGCGCTGCTCCTGCGCGGCCTGCGCGTCCGCGCGCGCCTCGGGGGATGTCTGCCGGCCCGCGCGGCGGCGGATCTCGTCGTCCATCGTTCGGCTCATCGGTTCGGGTCCTCCTCGGTCGTCATGTGCGCCGCAGCGGATCCGCGGTGAACCCACGGGCGACCGTCGGTCTCGAGCCACGCCGAGCGGGCGCGCTCGGCCGCGGCGCGCGCGTTGACGCCGCGGACCTCGAGCTCGTCGAGGAGCGCGGCGAGCCGGGCGGGCGTCGGCACGTCGAGATCCTGCGTCGCCGCCCGTGCGTTGAGGACGGCGCCGCGGAGCGTCTCGTCGGGCGGGTCGGAGGCGAGGCCGGTGCGCTCGACGCAGCGGATCGCGTAGTCCGCGGCGGCGATCTCGCGCTCGTCGAGGACGTCCCGCGGCGGGGAGAGGTCGCGGCGCCTGCGAGGCATCGGCGGATCTCCTGCGCGCGGCGAGCTCGTCGCGGCGGTCCCAGCGGGCCCGCGCGGCCTTTCGGCCGCGAGCCGACGCGAGCGAGCGCTCGACCCCATCGGCGTCGGTGAGGTCGAAGCCCGAGAGGAGGCGGTAGAGCGCCAGCCGGCCCTGCCGGACCTCGCCGACGATCTGCGACAGGCGCGGCTGGCCCTTCGATCCGCTCACTACGACGCCGTGCTCGGCGAGCGCGCCCTCGAGCGCGGCGACGTCGTCCGCCTGCCGACACGCGAGTGTGAGGATCGCGGCCTCGCGCTCGTCGAACTCTTGGTCGTCGTCGAGCGCGTGGTGCAGTTGCCGCCACAGCGCTCGGCCGGCCGCGCCGAGCCCCTTCGGAGCGCGCGGGATACGCCGCTCAGGCATCGACGCTCCCGGGAAAACCGGCCGTGACCGCAGTGCACGCACCGCGAGCCGCCCCCCTGCGCGGTGCGCTCCCCGCCTCGAGGGGGTCCACCCCCGGGGGTCGATGAGGGCCCCGACGAGGGTGGATGACGGCCTTCGGGTTCCGTACACGGTCGCTGGTGCTAACCACGGCGGTGCGCTCCGGGCGTCGAGGGGAGCCCTCCCCAGGGGGCTCCGGCGACCGCCGCGCCCCGCGAGGAGGTGACGCGGGGACGCGGCGGTCGTTCACGCGGCCATGACGCGCGCCGAAGTTCACGTGGCCTTGTCCCATCCGAGTCGGCGGCGGGCCTCGGCCTCGGCCTTCGCCTGTCGCTCGGCCGCGGCCTGCGCGTCCCACTCGCGCAGGACGGCGCGCGTCTCGTGCTGCAGAGCGAAGCGGTCCTGCTCGCGCTGGGCCTGCTCGTCGAGCTCGGCGCGGCGACGAGCCGCGAGGGCGTCGAGCTCCTCGAGCTCGTCCTGGTGGCCGTGGAAGGCGAACGCGACGACACGCGCGTCGAACGTCTTGCGCGGCGGATCGCCGCGGCGTTCGGCGGCGTGACGCGCGCGCCAGCGGATCTGGCGTGCCTCATCCTCCTCGCGCTCGCGATCCTCGGCCGACCGGAACATCTTGCGGGGCGTGACGGTGTGCTGAGTCATGGCTGTCCTCTCACCACCGCTGCACGCGCGCGGCGAGCTCGGCGGGGTCATCGACATCGGCGAGCGGATCGGGTCGCGGCTCGGCGTCGCGCTGGTCCTCTGGAAGCGCGGCGATGATCGCGACGGCCGCCTCTTCCGCGCAGCGGCGAGCGGCCTGGTTCGCGCCGTCGCGCTTGAGGGCCACGGCCCGCGAGGCGGCCTCGCCGAGGCGGCGGCGCTGGCCGGCGGGGAGGCCGAGCGCGTCGAGGTCGCCGCGCGTCGGCTTCTCGCCGAGGGCAGCGTCCTGCAGGATGCGCCCGACGGGGTGGCGGCGGGTCGCGCCGTTCATGCCGCCTCACCCGCCTCGGCGCGGGCGAGCACCGCCGCGCGGTCGAGCGCCCATCCACGGCTGTCGCGCTGCGCCGGGAGGGCGCCGCCGGCGGCGAGGTTGCGTACCTGCCGATCGGAGATCCCGAGCACCGCGCTGGCCTCTCGTGTCGTCATCGGGTCGGTCATGGGTGGCGACGGTGGCACAGCCGGGGAGCGCGGAACTTCCGCATTTCCGCGGCGTCGCTCGACCTCAGCGCGTGCGGCCTCGCCCCATGCCTCGGCCTCGCGCTCGATCGCTGCGAGCCCGCGGCGAGCCTCCTCGAGCCACTGCTCGCCGAACCCGCGAGCGCGGAGGGCGTCGAGGACCTCCTCGGCGTCGATCCCGCGGGCCAGCGCGTAGGCGGTCGGGCCGGAGAGGAGCGCGCCGGTGATCCGGACGTGCGGGATGGCGTCGCTCATGCGCCCCCGGCCTCCACGTCCGGCGCGATGGGTGGCAGCGTCCCAGGCTCTCCGTCCTCGGCGCGGTCGGCGGGCGCGCCGCGCCCCGTGTCCGTCGGCGGTTCGGTCACGCGGTCGGCTCGGGTTCGCTTCGGCGAGGGGAACGAGGCGGCCACGTCGGCGTGGCACTTCGTCCGGGCGGTCGCGATCTCGGCCGCGGCGTCGGGGCGGTCGCCGGCGGGGAGGCCGGCGTACTCGTCGATGACGTGCCCGTAGGTGCGCAGCGTGAGCTCGGGCGAGTGCCCGAGCTGCGTCGCGACGTCGTGGACGGTGCGGCCCTCGGCGAGGAGGAGCGACGCGAAGCTGTGCCGCAGGTCGTAGGGCCGGGGGATCGGGTCGAGCCCGGCGGCGTGGCAGGCGGGCCGCCAGACCCGGGCGCGCCAGTTCTCCCACGCGTCGCCGTTCCAGAAGTCGCCGGCGCGGGTGGCGAAGATGACGTCGCGGGCGCGGCCGCCGCTCTCGGCGCGCCACGCGGCGAGGTCCTCAGCAAGCGGGGCGAGGAGCCGGACGGTGCGCGCCTTCCGGGTCTTCGTCGGCTTGGCGGTCCCGTCGGGGCGGACGGCGCGCTGCACGAGCATCGTGCGCTCGCGGATGTCGCCCCAGCGGAGGCCGCGCATCTCGCCGGGCCGCAGGCCGGCGTAGGCGAGGACGCTCACGAGCGCTGCGTCGCGCGGTCCGAGCCGGGCGCGGACGGCCTCGATCTGCGCGGGGGTTAGCGGGTCGACCTCGTCGCGTTGGTCGCGCTTCGGCGGCCGGACGAGGGTGATCGGGTTGCTCGGCATCGCCTCGCTCTCGGCGGCGTGCCGCAGGACGCTCGAGAGGACGGTGCGCGCCTTGACGACCGCGTCCGGGGAGAGGCCATCGGCGAGCCGGTCGCGCTGCCACTCGCGGAGCCGGGAGACGGTGAGGTCCTGCAGCGGGAGGTGCCCGAGCCACGGCTCGAGCCGATCGACGTAGATCCGGGCGTAGAGCTCGCGGGTGGACTGCTCGAGGCCGGCGACGTGCTGCGGCGCCCAGCGCTCCGCGATCCACTCGCCGAGCGTGGGGCCCTTGCTCGTCATCTGCGAGACCGCGAGCGGCCCGAGCTGGCGACGTCGCTTGACTTCGACGTCCCACGCCTGGGCATCTGCCTTGCGCTCGAACCGGCGCGAGCGGTTGCGGCCGTCCTCCCGCCACCGAACGCGCCACGCCCGCGTTCCATCGCCGCGGGTGACCGGGTGGACGCTCATGTCGTCGCCGCGCCGTTCGCTCGGGTGGGTTCGGGGCCCGCCGCCGCGCCGTCGTCCTCTGTCGGCGGCGGCGGCGGGCTCTCCGAGGCTGCGCGCTGCGCGTCCAGCTCCAGGAGTGCCGGACGCGGCGAGCGTGCCCTCACGCGGACGCAGGAGGAGGAGACTGCGGCCGGGTGAAGTGGTGTGCTCATGCGGGCCGCTCGGCTCACGGGGCGGCCTCATCGTCGTCGCCGGCGGGGAGCGCGGGCGGCTCGGCGCCGATTGCGGATCGCGCGTCGAGGCGACGGAGACCGGTGCGCGGCGCTGTGCGCGTCTCGAGCGCGCGGAGCCGCTCGCGGACGCGCGGCAGGATGCGGCCCTCGGCGATCTCGGTGTCGAGCGCCGCCGCGACGCTGATGTAGGACCGCTCCAGGCGGACGAGGACGGCGCCGCCGTGCTGCGGGTCGTCGATCGGCTCGGCGCACCACTGCGCCCATCCGTGCTCAAGGGCGAACCGCGCGGCGTGCGGCGACTGCTCGGCGAGCCATGCGAGCGCCTCGGCCTCGCGCGCCCGGCCGAACCGCGAGGCGGCCTGCCGCAGGAGGGCGGCGACCGCAGTCCAGGGCAGCGCCTCGCCGCCGGCGGCCGACTGCGCGCAGCGCTTCGCGAGTTGGCCGGGCGTCGGCGGGAACGCGGCACCCGACCGCGCCTCTGCCTGCAGAGCGCGGACGACATCGTCGCGGTCCAGGCCGGCGAGCAGGCGGTGCTGGATCTGCAGCTGCGCGTCGTCGAGCTCGCGGGCGTGCGGCCACAGCGCGGCGACGACAGCCTGCGTCTCAACCCACTCGCGGAGGGTCATCGACCAGCCTCCTCGGCCGCGCCGAGGCGCTCGGCCTGCTCGCGGATGCGGTCGGTGCGGCTCCCGCCGTTCCCGCCGTTCGGCGAGCGCTGCCCCCGGACCGGCGCTGCGGCGACCTGCTTGGCTCGCTTCGCGGCGTCCGTTCGCTGCCGATCGAGCGCGCGGTGCAGGAGCCGAGACGCCGATGTGACCGAGAGGCCGCCCTCGTGCGCCCACGAAGCGACGGTGTACGCCGCGGCGACCGGGTCGAGCTCATCGCCGCCGGCGCGACACGCGCTCTCGACCGCCATCGGCTCGACGACGAGCCCGGGAGCCGCCCCGAGGATCTCGAGGACCTCGGGCAGCGCCGGATGCAAGGCGCCCGCCCGCGCGCCCGCCCGCGCGTCCTCCTGCTGCGGTACTTCTCCTTCTCCTTCTTCTTCCCGGGGCGTGACGTCACGGTTGTCACGCCGTGACTCATGCGTGACCGCCGGCGTGACGGTCGCGGCACGGGCGGCGCGCTCGCGCTCCCGCTGACGCCGTTTCCTTTCAGCCGCGGTTCGGTCGTGCTTCGGCTGCGGCTGATGCTCGTCCCAGTCGTGGACGTACTCGACGCCGTGCTCGTCGGCGTGCAGCATTCCGAGCTCTCGCATCTTCACGAGCGCGCTCCTAGCGACACTCAAGGAGACGCCGGCCTTGCGCGCGACGTCGCGCTCGTCGGCCGGGATGCCGTCACCGATCGTGAGGGTGCCGCGGCGATCGGCGTCGCCCGCGATACAGAGAACCCCGCCCGCCCATGCCCAGCGCTCCGCGGGCGTGAGGCGGCCGAGCTTCGAGGAGGCGCCCGCCTTCGTGTGCAGCATGATGTGATCGAACGCCCTCACGCACTCGCCCCGTCGTCCGTCTTGGTCCCGACGGGGCGCACGAGCCCGTCGTCATCCAGGCGCAGCCGGCCGCGAACGATCGTCTCGGCGATGACCGTCCGGGCGATGTGCTGCCCGGCGTGCGCAGCAAGCACATCCTCGATGAGAGCCGGGGGCGCGGCGCCGCCGCAGGCGAGGACCGCGAGATGGGCGCGCTCGGAGAGCTGCTCGCGGGTCATGACGCGCGCTGCTCTTCGATCCATCGGACGAGCTCGGCCCGCTGGAAGCGCACGTACTTCTCGCCGACTCTGACATGCGGGAGCCTGCCGGCGCGCGCGAGCGCGCGGACGTGACTCGTGGGAACGCATAGGAGCTCGGCAGCGCCGTCGGCGTCGAGAAGAGGCTCGGGCCCTGCGGCCGCGAGCATCGCGGCAACGCGCGCGGCGATGATCTCAGCGAGGTCGGCATCATCGGGCCGACCTGCGGCCCGACTACCCTGGGGCATGCGCGGTGCTGTCGCGCGTCTTGGCGGGGGTCCCGTTAGCGGCGGGGCCCTCGTTCGTTTCCGGGGTCGCGAGGTAGGCATCGATCGCCGCGAGTGCCTCCTCGAGCACGGCGCTGCGCTTGGGCACCGCGCCGAGCTCGATGTTCGCGAGCGATGCGATCGACCGCCCGCACAGGGCTGCCAGCTGAGCGCGGCTCAGACCTGCCGCCTCGCGCGCGGCCCGGAGTCTGGCGCCGCGGTCGCTGGTAGAAGTAGTCGGCGTCATGTCGCCACCGTCGACCACACGGAAGAGCTCCGTACGGAAGTCCCCCGGAGCGACCCCGGAACTTGAACCGTGGACCCTCACGCCTGCTCAACTGGAGGCGCTGCCCTACGGCGAAATGGTGCTCGCGGCCCTCCACCGCTGGGCCAACCCCCCCAGCCTGCCGACGCCCGTGGGATGGCTCGACGAGGACTGGGAGGCGACGGTCCCCCTCGCCGAGCTCGCCGACGTCGTCCGCGTGCTCCGAGACGAGGACATGCGACAGCCGAGCGGCGATCCGCTCGCCGCACTCGAGCCCGTCGCGTTCCGCGGGTTGCTCCGCAGGGCCGGCCGCTTCGTGCGGCCGACCGTGGTCCTAGCGCCGAGCGCGATCGCCGACCTGTTGGCATGGGAGATGGTCTCGGGACACCTCCGCCGCCTGCTGGGTAGCGGCACCGACGCAGCGTGCACGGTCGCAGGCGAGTGGTACGGCTCGCCCGTCCGGCTAGGCGTCTGCGACTCGTGCACGGCGGTGTTCTCGACGAAGCGGCCGCACACGCGTCGCTGCAGGCGGTGTCGGCACATGGCGGCCGACGAGCGGGTTCCGTCCTGCACACTGAGCGACATCGCTGCCGCCTTCTCGGGCCGCGGGACGGCGACCGCGCTCTTGCCGGCGTCGTCGCCGCCGCCGGGCTCGCACTACGTCCGTGAGTGGGCCTCACGCACCTTCGGCAAGTGTCCCGAGTGCGGTGAGTTCTTCGTCTCGTCGCGCCGAGACGCGGTCACGTGCGGGCTCAAGCGCTGCAAGAGCCGACGCGATCGTCGGCTCGCGGCCTGACGCCGATCGCCGCAACTTGGTACCTCGATTGGTACCCGATAACGCCGAAAGCCCCGCATTTGCAGGGCTTTCGAGCATCGGGGAGACAGGATTTGAACCTGCGACCGCCCGGCCCCCAGCCGGGTGCGCTACCAGACTGCGCCACTCCCCGTGTCGTCCGACAGGGTACCGCGCCGGGCGCGGGGCCGGTGGTGCGGGTGGCGCGCTCGTCGACAGGAAGCCGGGCGAGGCCCATGACTCTCGGCGTCGTCGCCCGCGCGGGGTAGCGTCCGCGGGGTGATCGTCGACCAGGCGCTCTACCGGGGCGGGCATCGGGACGAGGGCCCGTTCGACCTCCAGCACCTCCATGAGCGCAGCAGCGAGCCGGACGTCATGGCGTGGGTCGGCCTCTACCGGCCGTCGGAGCGGGAGTTCGACGGGGTCGCGGACGCGTTCGGCCTCCACGAGCTCTCGGTCGAGGACGCGCTCGAGGCCCACCAGCGGCCGAAGCTCGAGCGCTACGGGCACACGCTCTTCTGCGTGCTGCGCCCCGCGCGCTACGACGACGCGCAGGAGGCCGTCGTCTTCGGCGAGATCCACGTCTTCGCCGGGCCCGGGTTCGTCGTCACCGTCCGCCACAGCGAGGTGCCGGACATCGCCGACGTCCGCGAGCGACTCGAACGTCGTCCGGACCTCCTCGCGCGGGGCCCGGTCACCGTGCTGCACGCGATCCTCGACAAGGTCGTCGACGACTACGCACCGGTCCTCGCCGGCATCCAGAACGACATCGACGAGATCGAGGACGAGGTGTTCGGCGGGACCTCGCAGGACGTCTCGCGGCGCATCTACGAGCTCATCCGCGAGGTGATCGCCTTCCAGCGGGCGACGCAGCCCCTCGTCGGGATGCTCACCCGTCTCATGGACGACGAGGCCGTCGGCTCGGAGGAGACCCGCTACCTGCGCGACGTGCACGACCACGCGACGCGGGTCGTCGAGCAGGCCGACGGCTTCCGCCACCTCCTGCAGAACATCCTCAGCGTCAACCTCACGCTCGAGACGAAGTCGCTCAACGAGGTGTCGAACGCGCAGAACGAGGAGGTGAAGAAGATCTCCGCATGGGCCGCGATCCTCTTCGCCCCCACGCTCGTGGGCACGGTCTACGGCATGAACTTCGACGACATGCCCGAGCTGGCCTGGGAGCTCGGGTATCCGTTCGCGCTCGTCCTCATGCTCGGCGTGAGCGGGACGCTCTACGCGGTGTTCAAGGGGCGAGGCTGGATCTAGTCCACTAGTTGCGCGCGCAACCACCTGCTACCGTGCAGGCATGGAGATCGGACTCGCAACCTTCGCCGACCTCGCCGCCGGCCAGTCCCCGGAGCAGCGGATGCGGAACCTCCTCGAGGAGGCGCGCCTCGCCGAGGAGCTGGGGCTCGACGTGTTCGCCGTCGGCGAGCACCACCGGCCGGACTACCTCGTCTCCTCTCCCCCCGTCGCGCTCGCGGCCATCGCCGCGCAGACCGAGCGGATCCGCCTGTCGAGCGCGGTGACCGTCCTCAGCTCGGAGGATCCCGTGCGCGTCTTCCAGCAGTTCGCGCACCTCGACCTCGTCTCGGGCGGCCGCGCCGAGATCATGGCCGGCCGCGGGTCGTTCACCGAGTCCTTCCCGCTCTTCGGTCAGCGGCTCGAGGACTACGACGAGCTCTACGCCGAGAAGCTCGACCTGCTGCTGCGGCTGCGCTCCGGCGAGCCGGTGACGTGGTCGGGGAGGCACCGGCCGCCGCTCGAGGACGCGTCGATCTATCCGCGTCCCGTGCAGGACCCGCTGCCCGTGTGGATCGCGGTCGGCGGCACGCCGCAGTCCGTCGCGCGCGCGGGGCTGCTCGGCCTGCCGCTCATGATCGCGATCATCGGCGGCGAGCCGCGGCGCTTCGCCCCCCTCGTCGACCTCTACCGCGAGGCGGTCGAGCGCGGCGGCCACCCGCCGGAGGCGGCCAAGGTCGGGATCAACACGCACGCGTTCGTCGCCCCGAGCGTCGTCGACGTCGACCGGTCGTTCGCGCCCGCGTACCTCGAGGTCATGAACCGCGTGGGCCGCGAGCGTGGCTGGCCGCCGTCCGGCATGCGCGAGTTCCAGGCGCTGCGCTCACCGCAGGGCGCGGTCGCCGCGGGCTCGCCGCAGGAGGTCGCCGAGAAGCTCCTCATGGAGCACGACCTCTTCGGCCACGACCGCTACCTCGCGCAGATGAGCGTCGGCGCGGTCGACCACGTCGACGTCCTCCGCTCGATGGAGCTCTTCGGGACGGAGGTCGTGCCGGTCGTCCGTGAGGAGCTCGCGCGGCGCGCGGCGCCGGCGGGCGCGACCGCCGACGCCTGACGCACGCGGCGGGCCTCGCTACCGGCGCTTGTCCGGCCGGTCGGGGTACGGGTCGTGGACGCTGTCCCCGCCGCTCACGGTGTCGAACCGGTTGTTGCCGCACGACGGGCACGGCGGCAGATGGGTCGTCGAGCCCACCTCGAGCTCGTAGCCGCAGCTCGTGCAGCGGTAGGTGCCGGCCGAGACGTCGCTGCCGGTCGGGACGGGATTCGCCACGGTGGTCTCCTTTCGCCGGGGTCGCCGACGGGTACCCGGACGTGCGCGCGCCAACCGCGGGCACCGTCGCACTTCCTTGGGGGCGTGCAGGCGCCCCGCGCGCGCACGACCCTGACGTTCCTCACGCTGGGCGTGAGGAACGTCAGTGCGGGTGCGGTCAGCGGCGCGTGCCGCCGTGGAGCCCGATGCGCTGGCCGTTCATCGCGCTCGCGCCGTCCCCCACGACCATGGCGATGAGCGCGGCGATGTCGTCGGCGTCGGCGAACGACGCATAGGCGTCGTCGTCCTTGTCCTCGACCATCTCCGGGGTCGCGATCGCGTCGACGACGACGATGTTCGCGGTCGCCCGCCGTCGCGGTGCGCCGGGCGGCGTCTCCTCCGCCGCCGCGCGACCGAACCCGTC
Organism: Paraconexibacter sp.; assembly: GCF_059438195.1. Classification (NCBI taxonomy): domain Bacteria; kingdom Bacillati; phylum Actinomycetota; class Thermoleophilia; order Solirubrobacterales; family Paraconexibacteraceae; genus Paraconexibacter; species Paraconexibacter sp. The sequence continues at coordinate 6,414 of NZ_JBLKKY010000008.1, read as the reverse complement.
GGCGAGCGCGAGCGTCCAGGCCTCGGCGGCCGCCTTCGCCGCCGCGTAGGCGGCGCTCCCGTGCTCCGGCCGCTGCGCCTGCGCGCTCGACACGAGGACGAACCTCCCCCGCCCGCTGTCGAGCAGGGCGTTCGAGAACGCCCGGGTCGTGTGCTGCACGGTGCGGACGAGGAGGTCGTGCAGAACCGCCCAGTCCTCGAGCGGCGCCGTCTCGAGCGGCTCGCCGCCGCGCCAGCCCCCGACGAGGTGGACGAGGCCGTCGACGTGACCGAACCGCTCGAGGAGATCGTCGCGCCACGCGCGCGCCGCGTCCTCGTCGAGGAGGTCGACCGCCCGGACGTCGACGCGGTTGCCCGGGACGCCGAGGTCCTGCGCGAGGCCTTCGACGGCCGACCCGTCGACGTCGGCGAGCGCGAGCGTCGCCCCCGCGGCGGCGAACCGGCGCGCGACGCTCGGCCCGAGGCCGCCCGTCGCCCCGGCGATCGCGAGGACGCGCCCGGCGAGGGCCCGATCGTTCTCGTCGCTCATCGCCCCACCCTCTCATGACGCACGCCGAGACGGACCTGTGCGGACCCGGTACCCTTCAGTCCGCTCTGCGGGTGTAGCTCAGTTGGTAGAGCGTCAGCCTTCCAAGCTGAATGTCGCCGGTTCGAGCCCGGTCGCCCGCTTGCAGAGAAGCCCCGCAAATCGCGGGGTTTCTCTTTGGGCGGGGCGTGGTGAGAGCGCGGATTCGGCTCGTGGGTAGCGCTCGTGGGTAGCGCTTAGGGGGCTATCTTCGACGGCGCCGGCCTTGACCATGGCCTCAACGCCGGCGGCCAGGCACGTGATTTCCGCCGCGTCAGCGCAACGAGCTCCCACGTCGGCTCGCGCACCGAGTCGAGCGGCCACCGACCGCGGACGTCCGGGTTCACGCGCGAGGGTGCCTCGGAAAGCTCTCGCTGAGCGAGAAGGATGCGCGGCGCGTCGGCGGCGCGGCGCGGGGCGCTGCGGACGTGCGGCGTTCGGGCGACGCGGAGCGTCGTTTGAACGACACACGGTGCGAGGCGGGCCACGTCGTCGGGCCGAGGGTTCCCGGGGCACGCCTCGGTGCCCGTGTTCACGCGTGAGGGCAAGGGCGAAGGGGCGGTCGGGCGTGCCCGGGAAGCGTCTCGCTCAGCGAGGAGTAGGCCGGACAGCAGACCCCGCAGGGTCGGGTCGCCAGGTCGCAGATCGCGGGCCGCGGTGGCTTACCGTGGGCCGTTCCTCCCAGGCGTCGCTCACTCGCGCGCGCGGTCAGCTGCGTCGTGAGTCCCAGACATCGAGCCACTGCTGGAAGAGGCCCGGCTGGCTGTAGATGCGCCACACGAGATCGACTGCCACCGTCGCCACGAGGGCGGCGACCACCAGCCAGACCGGCAAGCCGAGCGCTGCCCCTCCGATCGTCGCGCCGGCTCTACTGACGTGGCTGGTGAGGTCGGTGGAAGTCAAGTGCTGATGTCTCCGTACACCTCGCGATGTCAAGAATACAGGGCGCATAGACAGAAGCAGTTCAGCTTCATCCAAGAGACTGGTACACTCCTGTGTATGGCCGACACCGACGCACCAGCACGCAAGCGGAACCCGGGCTACCCAGCCATCGATCTGAAGACAGCGATCGAGCGCACAGTCGACCTGTACAAGATCTCGCCGCGCCACCCGGTCCCGATCGACACCGCTGCCGAGGAGTGGGGCTTCAAACCCACCAGTAGCAGCGGCAAGACCGTCGCAGCGGCGCTCAAGCGCTTCGGGTTCGTCAAGGACGTGGGTGACGGGGCAAACCGCCTCCTAGCCCTGACGGACGAAGGCCGAGACGTTGCGTTCTCCAGTGACGACCGCTCGACGGCGAGGTGGTTGGAACTGGTCCGGGAGGCCGCCCTGCGACCGAAGATCCATCGTCAGGTGCTGGACCACTTCGATGTGCCGCTCCCAGACGACAGAATCGTGCTCCGCTACCTCCTGTTCGATCTCGGCTTCGTCGACGAGGGCGCAGCCAAGGACTTCCTCTCGCGACTCCGTGCGACGCTCGACTTCGCCGGTGTCGGCGGGTCGTCGCAGGGCGCGGACGGCCCGGAGTCCGACGAGGGAGACGATGCGCCCGCGGACGCTTCCCTGGACCTCGCGCCACCACGCGGAGCGGACCCCCCACGCCCCGCGAACCCGTTCGTCCACGCCATAGCTGACCCTGTCGCTGGGCACACCCAAGGTCCCGACCGGACGTCGGTCCAGATCCCGTATTCGCCCGGAGGCTGGGCGACGCTCCAGGCTGCCTTCCCCCTCAGCGACGAGGATTGGGACGCGATGGTCAACATGCTCCAGGCGATGAAACCGGGACTCGTGCGTCGCGATCCGACCGCGTGAGACCGGCGTCAGCCGTAGAGCCTTTCGTCCGAGATCGTCAGCGCCGCGGCGTGAGGGACTGCCGCCGCGGGCGTCGGCCGTGCGCGCGCGGACCCGGACCGAACTCCAGCGCGGCTCTTCCCCTTCCGCGTGGACCCAGCGTCCCCGCCGCAACACACCCCGCCACGATGCGACGAGGCCGCGGGCGCGGCAGACGCGCTCGTCACGGCGCCTCGGCGAACGCCCCCATCTCACGATGGAGCCGACCGGCCGCGGCCAGCACCGGGAGAGCGAGGAGCGCCCCCGACGCTTCGCCGAGCCGCAGCCTCAGGTCGAGTACGGGCTCGAGCCCGAGCTCGGTGAGGACGAGCGCGTGGGCGGGCTCAGCGGAGCGGTGGCCGGCGACGAGAACCTCGCCGGCGAGCGGGTCGTCCCGCACCGCACACAGCGCCGCGACGGCGGTCGCGAATCCATCGAGGACGACCGGGAGACGGAGGCGCGCGGCGGCCTCGACGGCGCCGGCGAGCGCCGCGAGCTCGAACCCGCCCGCGACGCGGAGGGCGTCGCGTCCGCCCGTCACCCCGCCCTCCCCCGCGACGCGCGCGACGACCGCCTCGATCACCTCGCGTTTGCGCTGCAAAGCGGCGGAATCTGCCCCCGCTCCGCGGCCGATGAGACGTGCCGGTTCGGCGACGCCGAGGACCGCGGCGAGCGCAGCGGCGGTCGTCGTGTTGCCGATGCCGATCTCGCCGAGGATGAGCGCGTCGACACCGTCGCCGGCGAGCTCCTCCGCGAGCTGCACGCCCGCGGCGATCGCGGCGTCGACCTCCTCGGCGGTGAGCGGGTCGGTGACGACGAGATCGTGACTGCCGTCGCGGATCCGCACGTCGCGGGCGCCGTCGACGTGCGGCCCGCGCAGTCCTGCGTCAGCGACGAGGAGCCGGTGGCCGCCGCCGCGCGCGAGGACCGCCGACGCGGTCTCGCCCCGCACCGTCGCGGCGACGATGTCGGTGCTCACGCCGTCGGTGAAGAGGCTCGTGCCGCGCGCGACGTGGCCGTGGTCGGCGGCGCAGACGAGGACGCCGGCCCGCAGCTCGGTCGGCGGCGCCGCCCCGGTGACCGCGGCCCACCGCTCGACGTGGGACTGGAGAGCGCCGAGGCTGCCGGTCGGGGCGACGAGCTCGTCGAAGCGGTCGCGCGCGACGGCGGCCGACTCGCGGTCCGGGCCGACCGAGCGGCGCACGGTCGCGCTCACCGGCGCCCCTTCGTCCCAGCGCTCCTGCATGACGACGGCGTCGAGGTCGTGCCGCGCCCCCCACCCCGCCGCCTCGAGGCCCGGCCGCTCGGGACGCTCGTCGGGCCAGCCGAGGCACAGCCACGCGAGCGGCTCGACGCGGTCCGGAATCCCGAGCAGGGCGCGGAGGTCGTCGGGCCGGTAGAAGCTCACCCAACCGACGCCGAGCCCCTCGGCCCGCGCGGCGAGCCAGAGGTTCTGCACCGCGCACGCCGTCGAGTAGACGTCGGTCTCGGGGATCGTCCCCCGGCCGAGCACGACGGCGCCGTCCTCGCCGCGATCGCAGCACACGACGACGCCGAGAGGCGCCTCGACGACCCCCTCGATCTTCTGATCGAGGAAGTGCGCCGAGCGCTCGTCGAAGCGCGCGGACTGTCGCAGGCGCTCGCGCTGCGCGATCGCTCGCATCGCGCTGCGGGTGGCGATGTCGCGGACGATGACGAGCCGCGTCGGCTGCATGAGACCCACCGACGGGGCGCGGTGCGCAGCGTGCAACACACGTCGCAGAACCTCGTCGGGCACGGGGTCGGGACGAAAGCGACGGATGTCGCGACGATCGGCGATGACACGGTGGACGACCTCGCGGGCGGCGTCGTCGTAGCGCCACCCGGTCGGGTCGGCGGCACGCTCGGCGGCCCTCGACGCATCGAAGCCGGCGGGCGTCGGAGGCCGCGTGAAGGCATCGGGACGTCGCGACACGGGGCGGCAGGGTAGCGCCGCGCCGTCGCGTTGACGTTCGTCGTCGCGACGCGCTAGGTTGCCGGACGTACTTCGTGACGGCGCGAAGGAACCCGGTGAGAGACCGGGGCGGTCGCGCCACTGTGTCCGGGGAGCGAACCCCATGAAGCCACGGTCCACACGGACTGGAAGGCGGGGGGAGCAGCGATCCGGGAGCCAGGACACTCCGCCCGTCACGGCCCACGACACGGGACGCTCGATCCCGGGAGGCACGAATGAACCACGCAGCGCCCCCCGTCCCCCTGCGGGACCTCGCCCCGGCCCTCCTCACGGCCGCGGCGCTCCTCCTCCTCGTCTACCTGGTGCAGTTCGACCAGGGCGCCGTCTCGCAGACCGGCGCGTTCCTCCACGAGCTCGTGCACGACGCCCGGCATCTGCTCGGCGTCCCCTGCCACTGAGCGCCAGGAGGACCCCCCATGATCTGGACCCCCGTGAAGCGGGGGCTCCTCGTCGGCGTGCTCGCCGGGCTCCTCGCGGGCCTGTTCGCGTACGTCGTCGGTGAGCCCCTCGTCCAGGACGCCATCGACATCGAGGAGGCCGGCGCCGCGCAGGCGAGCCTCGTTCTCGCGGTGCCCGCCCACATCTCAGACCTCGAGGTGACCCGCGAGGCGCAGCGCGGCGGCCTGTTCCTCGGCTACGGCCTCTACGGACTCGCGATGGGCGGCGTCTTCGCCGCCGTCTTCCTCGCGCTGAGGGGCCGCGGCCGCCCGCGCAGCGACTGGCAGCTCGCGACCTTCGTCGCGTTCGGCGCGTTCCTCGCCCTCGCGCTCCTCCCGTTCGTGAAGTACCCGGCGAACCCGCCGGCCGTCGGCGATCCCGACACCATCGGGGAGCGGACCGCGCTCTACGTCGTCCTCGTCGTCGGCGCCGTCCTCGCGTTCGTCGCGGCGGCGCGCGCCGGCCGCAGCGCCGAGGCCGGCGGCGAGGAGCCGTGGCGGCGCCCGCTGGCGATGATCGTCACCTACGTGCTCGTCGCGGGCGCGCTCGTCGCGCTCCTGCCGGCCATCGACGAGGTCCCCGCCGGCTTCCCGCCGTCGCTCCTGTGGGAGTTCCGCCTCAGCTCGCTCGGCACGCAGGCCGTGTTCTGGGCCGTGCTCGGCATCGGGTTCGGCATCGCCTCGGACCGAGCGGCCCGCACCGCGGGTGCGCAGCGGGCCGCGGTCGCGGGCTGACCGTCCACCCCGGTGCACCGTCTCGTGCTTCTGCGCCACGCCCGGACCTCGGCCGCCGCTCGTGCGGGTTTCCCGACCGCCGACGACCCGCTCGACACGTGCGGGCGCGACGACGCCGCTGCGCTCGCCCCCGCCGTCGCCGCCGCGGGGTGGGCGCGGGACGGCGCGGCGAGCAGCCCCCTGCGCCGCGCCCGCGAGACGGCCCGCCTCCTCGGGCTCACGGACGTCCGTGACGAGCCGGCGCTCGCCGAGGCCGACTTCGGCTCCTGGGCGGGACGGACGCTCGCCGCCGTCACCGAGACCGATTCCGACGCGACACGCACATGGATGACGGACCCGGCCGCCGCGCCGCACGGCGGCGAGTCGCTGCTCGCCCTCCTGCGCCGCGTCGGCTCCTGGCTCGACCGTGAGGCGGCACGTGACGCGCGGACCGTCGCGGTCACCCACGGCGGCGTCGTGAAGGCCGCGGTCGTCCACGCGCTCGGCGCCCCGCCCGAGGCGTTCTGGCGGATCGACGTCGCCCCGCTGCACGCGACGATCCTGCACGCCCACGACGGCCGCTGGACCGTCGCCGCCGCGAACCGACCGGTCGGAGCGTGACCGCGCACGCCCTCCTGGCCGGGTGGGCCCTCGACCGCGTGGTCCCCGACCCGCGTCGCGGCCACCCCGTCGCGGTGTTCGGGGTCGCCGCCGCGCTCGCGGAGCGCCGCGAGCACCGGCCCTCACGCGCCGTCGGCGCCGCGTACTGCGCGACGCTCGTCGCGCTGCCGGCCCTCGCGGCGGGCGCCGCCGCGCGGCGCGGTCGGGCGGGCGCCGCCGTCCTCGCCGCGACGACCTGGGCCGCGCTCGGCGGGC